>JAPUIM010000296.1 GCA_027297025.1 Bacteroidota bacterium
TATTGAAAAGTCGTTGAAAGATATTGTCAAGCAGCTGTTCGGACCCCATAAGGAACTCGCCCTTGAACTGAGTTCCTATCTGATTGAAGATTCATACCTGGGATCAATAGAATTTCACAAACAAGACCCAGGGTGATCAAAGTGATATTGAATTGGGACAAAATGTAATCTCCATAGGTAAGTTCTATTCCTCTATATCCAATCTTCCTCCTTGAGGATCCATGATATAATACCTATCCTTCAAATCCTGTGCCAATCTAATTCTAACTTCTGCCGGATATCCATTTGCCCAAAATCGATTGGTTTCGTCATATTTTATGGTGCTGTGATGCTGAGGAAGAATGTAATCCGGCTGAAGCCTGTTTATGAGGATGACAGACCGGTCGATATACATATTGTGCTCGGTAGGAGAAAAGAAAAGGACATCCACATGCTCCAGGAAAAGATGATCCTCCAAAAGGTAGGAATCCCCTGGTTGCAGGAAGGTAGTTCCATTAAGGTTTATCATATAGCCGCAATCCTGTAGATTGGCCTGGTAATAAATGGCAAAATCCTTGTTGCCGTGAATTGCCCGTAGTGCTTTGACTTCAACTCCTTTGATGACATAATCTTCCCGGGGCCGGGCGATGTGGATTCGGTCCGATGGGATTCCAATGGTATTCGCAATAGCCAGGCAGCTTTCGGGCAGAACAAAGATGCACTTTGAAGTCTCGATCAGTATTTTGGAGGTAGCTTGGTTAAAATGGTCTCCGTGCCCGTGAGTAACAAATGAGATGTCTAGTTCCGGCCCCAATTCCTCTGCGGTAATGGGTGACGGGTGGATCCGATCCTTATCTTCCAGGAAAAGGTCAGTTGCCACTACCATGTCTCCCGACTTGATTATCCAGCCATTGTGACCAGCCCACCAAACGGTGGTTCCCTTATTGTGGTCCCGGATTTGTTCGATCAGGGATTTATCTTGATAAGGCTGATCGTTTCTAAGTACCGGAGAGGGGTAAAAATTCAAAAGTATACTGATCCAAATGATAAAGAGTAGGGATGGGATATTAACCATTATCGGCCGAGTTTAAAGTACCTCAGTAAATATAATCCAAAAACAACTAGTATCTGAAAAGGTCCTCGATTCCATGGAATCTTATCTAATACCGAAATACAGAAATTTTGTATCTTGTCTTACTAAAATCTAACTCCAAACTAAAATCTAACTCCAATGAAATCGATCGCCATCTTCACTATATTATTTATCATTTTTTCTTTGGTATATGTAAATGCACAGGTTGGAGCAGTTCCCGAAGGGTCTGTATCATTATTTAACGGCAAAGATCTCTCTGGCTGGGAAATACCGGAGGGAGATAATGGCCACTGGAAAGTATTAGAAGGCGTAATAGATTATGACGCTGAAAGTGAATCGCAAAGCGATAAAAGTCTTTGGTCGAAAAAAATCTACAAAAATTTTGAGCTGTACGTCGATTGGCGCATTAAAGAGACCCCCTGGAAAAACCCTGGTGTACCCCTGGTCTTACCCAGCGGTCTTCACAAGCTTGATGAAAACGGCAAACCTATAAACATGGTAGTTCCCGATTCAGACTCCGGCATCCTTTTACGGGGTGTAGGGAAGTGCCAGGCAAACATCTGGTGCTGGCCCATTGGATCGGGTGAGGTATATGGATACCGCATGGATGAAAACATGCCACCCGAAGTCCGCCGGGGAGTGACCCCTCTGGTAAATGCCGATAAAAATATTGGTGAATGGAATACTTTCATAATCACCATGATAGATGACCGCATGAGTGTGGAACTTAACGGAATACAGGTGATCGAAAACGCATTGTTGCCTGATATCCCCCTTGAAGGACCGGTTGGCCTCCAGCATCATGGGTCAAAACGGGATGGTGAATGGATAAGCCCTCCCAGCCTGGTACAGTTCAGGAACATATATGTTAAAGAGTTATAGATGGCTTCCGGGTAGGCTCAAAATTAAAGCTGTACTTGCTCCGGGTTGAGCCGCCAAGATAAGAATTCATAACAGACGAAGTGTCCCAATCCCATCAACTTGCCGCAATCATGTTTACCGACATCGTCGGGTACACCGCCTTGATGGGGAAAGATGAACAGAAAGCGCTTAAGTTATTGGAAAAAAATCAATCCATTCAAAGGAATCTGATTGAGCAGTACCATGGTAAGCTATTAAAAGAAATGGCAGACGGTCTGATGTCAAGTTTCAATAGCGTAATTGACGCCGTGCAATGCGCTATTGGTATTCAGATTGGTTTCAGGGAGGATGTTGATCTCAACATAAAAATTGGCATCCACTTAGGTGATGTCCTGTTTAAAGAAGGAGATATATTTGGGGATGGCGTAAACATTGCCTCAAGGATTGAAGCGTTGGCACAAAAAGGAGAGATACTAGTTTCAGAATCTGTCTATCTGAATGTTAAGAACCAGCAAGGTATCCATACGGAATTTGTCAGGGAGGAACATTTGAAGAATGTGGAGGAACCAGTAAAAATATATAAGGTTGAAGTCCAGAAGTCCTTAAAGGAGACCGTTGA
>JAPUIM010000297.1 GCA_027297025.1 Bacteroidota bacterium
ACCTGAAAAATATTCAATTACAAATTCCCTTGGGTAAAATGATTTGTGTGACCGGAGTGTCCGGCAGTGGCAAATCCACCCTCATCCATGATACCTTGTTTCCTGTATTAAACGGGCATTTTTATAAGTCCAGAAAAGAACCGTTGGCATTCCACTCTATAGTTGGATTACAACATCTGGATAAAGTAATCGAGGTTGATCAATCACCTATCGGACGGACTCCAAGGTCGAATCCAGCCACCTACACCGGTGTCTTTTCAGACATACGGGCTCTCTTTTCCCAGTTACCTGAATCCAAGATACGCGGTTACAAGCCGGGCAGGTTTTCCTTCAACGTCAAAGGGGGGAGATGTGTAACTTGTGAAGGAGCTGGCATGAAACTAATTGAAATGGATTTTTTGCCTAATGTGCACGTGCACTGCGAAACCTGTAAAGGAAAGAGATATAACCGCGAGACCTTGGAAGTGCGATTTAAGGGAAAATCCATATCCGATGTGTTGGACATGACGGTAGAGCAGGCGGTACCTTTTTTCGACAAACAGCCCAAAATATTGAGAAAAGTCAAAACATTATTTGAAGTGGGCTTAGGATATATTTCACTGGGCCAGCATGCCACCACTCTCTCAGGAGGGGAAGCACAAAGAGTGAAATTGGCTACAGAACTTTCCAAAAAAGACACAGGTAAGACTTTTTATATATTGGATGAGCCCACTACTGGTTTACATTTTCAAGACATTCAACATTTACTGGATGTCCTGAGTAAATTAGTGGATAAGGGAAATACAGTGTTAATCATTGAGCACAACATGGAGGTGATCAAGGTTGCGGACCATATTATCGACTTGGGCCCGGAAGGAGGCGATAAGGGAGGGAATATTGTTTGTCAGGGAACTCCGGAACAGATCATAAAAAACAAAGACAGCTACACCGCTGGCTTTCTCAAAAATGCACTAAATTGATGGCATAAACCTTCAGTCATGAACTTTGCAAAAAAAAGAATAAAAGCCTTTTACATTCTTACCCTGCTGATGGATGGGTTTTTGCTTGGAGGTATCCTTGTTTCCATCTATATCAATTCACTTGATGTGAGTACGGGTTGGGACCGCTTGGGCTTGTTGTTTGAAGGCATGTTTTTTGGATCTTTGCTGGGTCTTGCCGGAGCGATATACACTTTGCTAAAATTTTCTCCGGGCATTTTAAACAGTATCTTAAAAAGCTCGGTCATCTTTATTTTCCTGGCTATTTTTCTACTTGTTCTTACCAACTTACTCACTTAACCTTTCCCTTTTATTTTATGTGACCGGCGGTGGATATACCCTCCTTATCACCATCTGCTTTAAACATTCCACCCACAAAGGGTGATCATTGAGGCTTTCCACTAATTGCCATTGTTCGCCTCCGGCAGTTTCAAACTCCCCCTTAAATTCCCGATCTATCTCGATGGTGGTTTCCAGGCAATCAGCAATAAAAGAGGGTGAGAAGACCAATACCTTTTTTATTCCTTGCTTTGCCAATTCTTTGAGCAGTTCATCGGTATAGGGCCGTATCCATGGATCTTTACCCAGACGGGATTGGAAAGTTATAGCATATTTATCTTTTGGTATATCTAGTTCTCCAGCCAACAACCTAGAAGTGTGAAAGCACTGGGCACGGTAGCACCAGTTGTTCTTTTGATGATAGATAGAGCAGCATTTATCGCTGAGTTGACAATACCCATTGATCGATCCTTTAAGGATATGTCGTTCCGGCAACCCATGGTAGCTGAAAATATAATGGTCAAAATCCTGGTCCTGCATGGCAGTTTTGCCCCTTTCGGCAAAAGCTTTGATAAATAATTCTTCCTCTAAAAATTGGTCAATGAATTCAATCTGTGGAATTATCTGCCAACCTTTCACTATCTCCATCACCTTGTCAATCACCGAACCGGTAGTGGCGGAAGCGTATTGAGGAAACAATGGGATCACAATAATTCGATTTACTATTGCTGTTTCTAGTTCTTCAAGTGAACTCCGGATACTGGGATTTTGGTACCTCATGGCCAACTTCACCAAATATTCATCTCCCAGGCTTTGCTGCAACATATTAGCCACATCCTCTCCGTAAAACATCAGGGGTGAGCCCCTGTCTTCCCACAGCAATTGATACCGTTTGGCGGATTTGGGTGCCCTAAAGGGAGCAATGATCAAATTTACCAGAGCCCAACGTCTCAGGAAAGAGATGTCAATCACCCTTTTATCCATTAAAAACTCCCTGAGGTACTTGCGTACATCTGGCGTGCTGGGGCTATCCGGTGTCCCTAGATTAACCAGCACTACTCCAATCTTTCCGGAATTTTGACTCAATTCTTTTTTTGCCTAAAGCTGTACCAATTAGTAAACCAGATACAAATGTATTTGATTTTATATTCTACCGGATCCTACTGCTTTAGATTTAATCTGTTCACGGGTTGAAATGGTACTGCATTGTACAATTGCGGGCAAATTTTTGTCCGTTATTGTTACATTCAGTGCATCTATGAAATTGCGGACTCCTTTTAAATCAAGGGGTTACGGATTCTGGCATAATGATTGAACATCCAATAAGCAGGTCAAAAACTCAAAAAATGTTTTCATCACTGAAGTATTTTCTGAGAGGGAAAAGCTATATCTACTTTACCGGCTTTTTAACTCTTCCTCGAACAACATCCCGTTTACATATATATCCGGCAAGTTTGTTTCAAACGTCCGGCACTAAAGGCATCAATCCTTTTCCAATTGAAAGGTTTGATTATGATTAGTAGTTTTTGGTTGTAAAAGAAAAAGAGAGCATTTGCTCTCTTTTTCTTTAGGTCTAATAATTTTTAGCTCTTCATTAATTTGGAGACTTTATGCTTACTCCTTTTGTAACTCTTGTACAAATAGAGGTGAGTCCTCCTCATATTGGTCACATTCAAAAT
>JAPUIM010000298.1 GCA_027297025.1 Bacteroidota bacterium
TGATTCACTTTCGGAATTTTTGATAATAAAAAAACTCAATATAATAAAAACTCGCATTTGCCTTTGAGAAATTAATACTGACCCTTTGCAAAACAATTTATCCGCCTTACTTTGGAGGTCTATAAGGACAAAATGAAAAGGTGGGATACATGAAGAGGAGAATTTTGATTTTTACATTTTTAGCACTGTATTTCAATTTTACCTATGCCCAGGGAAAAGAAGTTTCCGACAAAAACTGGCATGTTCGTATAAGTCCCTATTTTTGGTTTATTGGGTTTGAGGGAACCGTTTACAGGCCTCCCGTACCAACTATTTTACCAGAACCGCCGCCCTCCTATGAATTTGACCTTAGCTTTAAGGAAATAAGTAAATCCATCAAGTATGCCATGATGCTTGCGGGGGAGTATAGGGCAAAAAATATAATAAGCATTTTCCATTATACCGGTTTAATCCTGGAGGGTGATGCCATTACGCCCATTGATCTTATTCTTCAAAATACCCACCTGCGTCTGAGCTACCATTCCGGGGATTTATCTGTGGGATACCGTTTTGTTAAAACCAATAAATGGGAAGTTGACGGACTTGCCGGATTTAAGTTTATATTTTTTAGCATTGAGGGAAAATCAAACCTTGCCGGAATGGTACCCATAAAAGGTAACCGGTCAGAATCATGGGCTGACCCGATATTTGGAGCAAGGATCATTTATTCACCTATCAAAAAACTTGAATTCATGGTATATGGTGATGTTGGCGGATTTCTAATAGGCCCTGAATTAAATAATCAATTTATAGGTGGTATCTCCTATTTTTTTTCAAACACTTTCTTCACCTCCCTTGGATACAGGCATTGGCATTTAAAAGTTGATGAGACCGAAGCCATATACAATGGAAAGGTAAAAGGCTGGCTTGTACGAATAGGTTTTCAATTTTAATCTGTCCTAACAATCATATGCTGATAAAGTCCCTTCGCTAGTTCAGACCTTGCAGCGGGTGTTATTGAGGAATTGATATTCCCGGCCTCTGAGTTTATCGAAGAGTGCCGGGATCCCCTCATTTGGTGCACCTTAAGGAGACCCCGGAACGGGTCCGGGGATAACCAATATCAAACATCCAGATTCCAGCATCCAACATCCAACATACACCAGTTCTCCCCTTGAGGGGATTAGAGGGGTGGCCTTTACCAGCCCAAATTGTAAAATCAGGAGACTGCCACGTCGCCCCAACGCCCATCGTCGGGGCTCCTCCCGTGACGTCATTATAGGGCATTAATAACCACCAACTTTGAACTTTCTATTTTTGTTGGATTATTATCCACACTACTTATAACCACTGGTAAATTCCACAATAATTTTGTAATCTCGGTCCTCAAAAATAATGAGGCCTATTAAATAAAATTTGAATGAATTCCTGTTGCAACCTTAGTTATGATACAGAATTTGACCTGAAACGGGCACGAAGAGAATTAAAACAGTATAACAGAAGTGGAGCCAAGAAGAGTTCACAGCCTATGATAACGAAACTCCGGTCATTGGATCTACAAAATAAGACTCTATTGGATATTGGTGGGGGTATTGGGTCTATCATCTTTGAACTTTTAAAGGAAGGCCTGCAAAAAACCACATATGTCGATATTTCCTATGGCTATACCCAGACCTTCCGGGAAGAAGTGGAACAGCAAAAAATAAATAATCAAATAAAGATTTATCAAGGTGATTTCCTGGACCTGCATAATGAAGTCCCACCAGCCCACTTGGTTACCTTGGATAAGGTTATTTGTTGTTATGAAGATTACCAGGAGCTGGTTAAATACTCCCTAAATAAATCCCAAAGGTGGTACGCATTCATCATTCCCAGGGATACCTGGTGGGTTAAAGCAGTCCATGGATTGGAACTATTGGGGCGCAAACTGATAAGAAATTCTTTCCGCACCTGGATACATCCGGAAAAAGAAATCAGAGAATTGATAGTCAATCAAGGTTTTAAAGAAATTTTCAAGGTCCACCGCAGAGAATGGCTGATCCTGATTTATGAGAGATCCGAAGCTATCTAATGCTAATACAAGTTGGAAATTTTGCCTTGGTGAATATATTCCAATTACTGACCTTCTATTCCCAATAGTTCCACCTCAAAGATGAGGGTAGAATGAGGTGGTATTTTAGGGCGGGATCCACGGGCGCCATAAGCCAGTTTGGAAGGTAAAAACAACTTCCATTTCGAGCCCACCGGCATCAACTGTAGTGCTTCGGTCCATCCCGATATCACACCATTGACAGCGAAAGATATGGGCTCTCCCCTTTCTACCGAACTGTCAAACACCGTCCCGTCCAGCAAAGTGCCATGATAATGGGTGGAAACTCGATCACCAGCAGTGGGTTTAGGGCCATCGCCCTGTTTGAGGATGGTGTATTGCAATCCAGATTCCGTGGTAATAACCCCTTCTTTGGCACCATTCTCGGCTAAGAAATTCTTTCCTTCCTCTAAGTGTTTTACCCATTTTTCATTTCTCAATTGTTTTACATAGGTACTGAGGATGATGTTGGCCTTTTGAGTTTCTATTTTGGGTTCAGAATCGGACAAGATATCTTTAATGGCCTGATTCAGAGCTTCATAGTTAACCTCTCCCATCCCATTTCTTTTGATATTCCTGCCAAAATTCAAGCCCATGACATAACTTACCGTATCCAATTTGGTATTTAACTCCACACTGCTGCCACCTGGTTGGTTTTCCTGGCAGGAATAGAATATGAATATGGTTAATAAACCGGTCAAGAATGTGTTCGCCTTCATAGTCGATCTAATTTAAATTTCCCGCAAAAATAAAGTTTATTTGGAATATTAAAGATCATTTTAGGGTTGGGCCTGGGAAAAAAATACCAGGGTCTGAAGTTCCTCGGTAATGTCCTCAAATTTATGGAAAGCGCCGGCTTTGACAAAAACTACGGATCCTGTGGTAACCGGGAAAACGTCATCCTCCACCCGTAAATTGGCCTTGCCGCTAATGATATAATATACCTCATCCAGTTCATGAGGCTGTTGTTTATCTTCTGCTCCTGCCTCCAGCACATACAATCCTGTTTTGAGGGTATTGCGGTTTAAGAATGGCAAATAAGATTTTCCTGAAGATATTAACTGCTTTTGCAGCTGATCCA
>JAPUIM010000299.1 GCA_027297025.1 Bacteroidota bacterium
GTCTGTTTAAAACCTATGAAACACTGGACCAACGGGGTGACCCGAATTTCCGGCAATATAAAAGGAGGCTTTTGGATGAAGCCATGTTTGGGGCGGATTACCTGGTGCGCTTGAAAAACCCCGAGGGATCCTTTTACAGATCGGTGGCTGGGACGGGTCCTGAGAAAAAGCCGGAAGATCGTCGTCTTACTCCGGATATGATCGGATTTCGAATTAAAGAGGACAAAACGGAAGAAACGGATTTTGAAGCAGAAGGTGAAGAGGGTGTTTATGAAGTAAGCTATCGATCAGGAGGCGGAGTAGCCATTGCTGCACTGGCGATGGCCAGCACTTATTCGGTATCGGGGGAATTCGATAATGCTGATTATCTCAAAGCCGCTGAGGATGGTTTTACATTCTTGGAAAAGAATAACCTGAGATATACTAATGACGGCATAGAGAACATTGTGGACGACTATTGTGCTTTAATGGCCGCCACGGAGTTATTTAAAGCAACTGGGAAGGAAATATATAAAACTGCAGCTAACAAAAGGGCTAATAAACTTATGGGACGTTTGGTAGAAGATGGCCAATACAAATATTATTGGCGTGCTGATGATAAAGATCGACCCTTTTTTCATGCCTCTGATTCCGGGCTACCGGTAGTAAGCCTGCTCTATTACCTGGAAATAGCCGATGACGCAACTAAACAAAAAATTCTTGAGGTAGTGAAAAAAAGTTTGACCTATGAGCTGCAGGTGACGGCTGAGGTAAATAATCCTTTTGGCTATAGCCGCCAGTTTGTTCAAAATATAAAGGGTGAAAGACGTGCCAGTTTCTTTTTTCCACATGACACCGAAACAGCTCCTTGGTGGCAGGGAGAAAATGCTCGTCTGGGCTCACAGGCCGCTGCGGCCCGTTTGGCCTCCAAATATTTTAAAGATGACAAGCCATTTTATGATCAACTGCAGGCCTACGCCTGGAACCAGTTAAATTGGATCCTGGGAATGAACCCATTCGATGCATGTATGTTGGAAGGATCGGGCAGAAATAATGTACAGTACATGTTTTTCGAGTCCTATGAATATACCTCTGCTCCCGGAGGTATTTGCAATGGCATTACTTCCGGCCTGGACGACCAGGAGGATATTGACCTAAACCGGGGTTACCTGGAAACCGGTAGGGACAATGATTGGAGGTGGGCGGAGCAATGGTTACCCCATGCTGCCTGGTATCTAATTGCCATTGCTGCCAGATAAATGCTATATTCAAAGTGTTGCTTATAATAAAAATAATCCCATAAGAAATAAAAAAACTTACCATCATGAAACATCAATTTATAATTTCCACAGGCAAAACAATGTGGTTGATTTTTATCCTCTTGGCTCCTGTCTATGGACAATCCCAAAATAGCGCCATGGGCCTATTTGAGGGAAATACCGATGTGGGGAATATTAAAATTCCTGGCACTGTCAGCTTTAATCAAGAAACCGGTGAATATAAAATCGGCGGATCTGGGGCAAATATGTGGTTTGCGAATGATGACTTTCATTTCGTTTGGAAACGCCTGAAGGGTGACTTCTTGCTCAGAACCCGGGCAAAATTTCTTGGCGAGGGAACCAATGCGCATCGTAAAGTGGGCTGGATGATAAGGCATAGCCTGGAGCCCAACACACCCTATGCTGATGCGGTGGTCCATGGTGATGGACTTACGTCTTTGCAATTCCGAAGAACGGTTGATGGGTTAACTGAGGAAGTTACGGCAGAGATGACTGCTCCTGAAGTTATTCAACTGGAAAGAAAAGGGAACACTATCAGTATGTCGGTAGCAAAATCTGGAATGCCCATGAAGCAGACCGGTTCTATCGAATTAAATTTGGGAAATAAAGTCTACGTAGGCTTGGTCATGTGCTCACATGATAAAGATGTTTTTGAAGAAGCTATATATTCCAACGTAAGAATTATCAAGCCCGCCAAAGACGATTTTGTGCCATATGAAGATTATTTAGGCAGCCGGTTGGAAATTCTGGACATTGAAACCGGGCTTCGCAAAGTAATTTATACCTCGAAGGATGCTATGGAAGCCCCTAACTGGACAATGGACGGCAAGGCGTTGATTTACAATAGTAAAGGCTTGTTGTATAGGTTTGATTTGCAGAAAAACCAACCAGAAGTTATCAATACGGGTTTTGCCAATCAAAATAATAATGATCACGTCCTTTCGGCCGACGGCAAACAAATTGCCACCAGCCACCATATGGGAGCATTTGCCGATGGTACCAATTCACAAATTTTTGTACTACCCATTACAGGAGGAACTCCCACCCAGGTTACTCAGCAAAGCCCTTCTTATTTGCATGGGTGGTCGCCTGACGGTAAGTTTTTAATTTATACTGCCGAGAGGAATGGTGAATTTGATATCTATAAGATTCCTACCCAAGGGGGAAATGAGATAAAATTAACCAGCGCGAAGGGTTTGGATGATGGTTCCGAATATGGGCCCAAAGGAAAATACATATACTTCAATTCCAACCGAACCGGAACTATGCAAATCTGGCGTATGACTGCCAATGGTAAAAAACAGGAGCAAATGACTTTTGATGATTACCAGGATTGGTTCCCACACCCATCACCAGACGGTAAATCGATGGTTATTCTATCTTTTCCATCATCTGTTGATTCCGGAGATCATCCCCATTATAAGCAGGTGATGCTCAGAATCATGCCTCTGGTTGGCGGGGACCCTAAAGTAATTACCTATATTTATGGAGGTCAGGGTACCATCAATGTACCTTCCTGGTCCCCAGATAGCAAGAAGGTGGCTTTTGTGAGCTACACTAGTGATTAGGAAGTCAAGAATCGTTACCAATTCTTCCAGGTTTCATGAGCGCCAATAGGATTCTATCCATTGACATATTCAGAGGGCTAACCATTTTCCTTATGGTATTTGTCAATGACCTTATTCCGGTTACTGGTATTCCTGCCTGGATGAAACATGCCGAGGCCGATGCTAACATGATGACTTTTGTGGATGTGGTGTTTCCGGCATTCTTGTTTATTGTAGGTATATCGGTACCGCTGGCATTGGGAATCCGATTATCCAAAGGACAGAGCTATGGGGAGATTGGCAAACATATCCTCATTCGCACCTCGGGATTAGTGATATTGGGAGTATTTATGGTCAATTCAGAGGAGATGGCTGCTGAGCCCAACCTCATTTCTAAATCATGGTGGGATGTTTTACTGTATCTCAGTGCGGTATTGATTTGGAATCGGTATCCTAAGGCTGAAGGTACCAAGCGACACTTGTTTTTAGGACTACAGATAGTGGGGATGCTGACGTTGGCAGTGCTAGCTCTGCTTTACCCGAAGGGCGATGGAGATATACTCATTGGTATGGCAACCAGTTGGTGGGGCATTTTGGGACTCATCGGCTGGGCTTATCTTCTTTCCGCTGTGGTTTATCTTCTTTTCAAGGACAATATCGGCGCGCTTATTGGGATGCTTGCACTTTTTATCCTGACAGTGATTGGGTTACAAAGCGAAGCTCTAAACCTTCCTCCTTTTCTCACCTGGTTGAATTCTCAGGCTTTACACTTCGCTCATGGGTCGCTAACACTGGCCGGTATTATTTTCTCGCTGCTATTCCTGCAGAGCACCACAACCAAAACGTACAAGGAACGAATAAACGGCATGTTGATCATGGGGCTTTTCTTTCTGGCAGCAGGCTTTTTCTTAGAGCCCGTGGGCGGCGTTTCTAAACTTTATGCCACCCCTTCCTGGGCACTCTATAGTGCCGCTATTTGTTGCTTTCTGTTTCCCTTCTTTTTTTGGCTGGTGGATTTGAAGGGCATGACTCGATGGGCAAATTTTTTGAAGCCTGCAGGTACAAATCCCTTGCTCACTTATATTTTGCCATTTATCTTCTATGCCATATTTGGTTTTTCATACCTCCCGGAAGCATTGAATGAAGGTTTTTTGGGTATTCTCCGTTCGATCCTGTTTTCCCTATTCATCCTGGGAATCACTTCTTTCTTAACCAAATGGAGAATCATGCTAAAGCTTTGAGTTTGCAATTACCTTAAATGAAGTTTGGATCTTTAAATTATCCAGAGGGCAATAATGTATAATGACCATGGATGCATAACCATTTTCCATCTTCTTTCACAAAAATTCTTGTTGACTTACCTCTGGAAGCAAAAGCCTTTCCATTGCTAGTGCCGCTATCCGACCAGTCATAAACGATCCAGGCCACTTCTCATTTTATAATTACCCTGGGGTCTTCCATTTCAGTATGGATACTAGTGGAATTTTTAATCCATTCCTTGATAGCATTTAATTCTTCATCTTTACCAACTCTTAGAATTGGGTCAGTTTCTCCAAACTGGGTAAAATCCGGATGGACATAACTGGCATAGCGCTCGATGTCCCCTTTTTCAATGGCATCCCAAATATTTACCAGGGTGGTTTTAACATCCTCCTTTTGTTGATTGATGTCTGCAGCGGTTCTAGTCGCTATATTATCTTCGGATTGGATATTTGTACAACCGTTAATAGCAGTTGCTAAAACAATTACCAAGGCCTGATGAATTGTATATGTTCGCAATTTCTTTATAGTTTGTTTTTTCATAGGTCTTAGTAGATTTATATTAGTACTGCTTTATTTGGAGTTTGGAGACCAAAATAGGAGATTTCCGGGTATATCCATTTGAGTGGCATAAACCGCATTGGTCTCGTCTTCCGTGACAAATAAGGTCTTCATATCCTTTCCACCAAACTCCACATTGCTTGGTTTACTTCCCGGGGTGGCTATTTTCTGGATAATTTCACCCTCCGGCGAAATCACGTATATGGCGCCTCCTCCAAAGTGGGCCACATACAAATTTCCTTTCACATCAAAAGCTATTCCATCGGGTTCGCCTCCAGGCAAGGTTACAAATACCGCTGGCTCTCCAAGCAGCCCATCTTCGTCCAAAGCATATTTCAATATGCGCTGTTTGATAGACTCAGATACCAG
>JAPUIM010000003.1 GCA_027297025.1 Bacteroidota bacterium
AAATTTGTGATAACCCATTCAGGTCAATAATTTCCCCAGGCTTTTTCCCCGGTTTGTTGGCAGCAAAGCTGCCATGGCTTGCAGGATGCCAATCCTGGGTGGCAACTACCAAATCAAACTGTTTTTGTAAACGATTTGCCAATGGTATGATCTGGTCTCCTTCCGGCACCGCCAGCGAACCTCCGGGTAGGAAATCATTTTGAATATCTACCATTATTAAGGCTTGCATTTTTTATTATCATTATATCTTTCTCAGGTCCAATACTAATTTGGTCTTTAAATCGTATAACTTCTTTTCCAACCCCACCGGAAAGCTATGGGGGTTTACAAAACGTTTTAAACCCTTATCCATTTTGCCCATTTCTTGCTGAACAAACTCTCGTATGGATCGTATATCAGGCAAATCATACACTGGTTTCCCCTTTTTAAAAACCGGGACCAATAGATCTTTGTAATTGGTTTTTGCGCTATCGATGTATTTTCTACGAGTTGGGTCCATTGGGTCTATAATGATATGTTTGTTACCTAGAGGATGTTGAGAATCATAAATCATATCAGCCTGGTATTTATTTTGATTGAAGAATCTTCGCACTTGTTGAATGCCAGGATTATTTACCTTAATGGCTTGCTCTGACAGTTTCAGTTTGTACTCCCACTGGTCTTTAGTGTTTTTTAAAGCAGCTAATTTATATACTGCTCCCAATGCTGGTTGATCAAAAGCAGTTACCAGTTTAGTACCTATACCCCATGCTTTGATGGCGGAATCCTGCTGTTTCAAACTGGTGATGATATTCTCATCCAGATCATTACTGGCAATAATCATGGTATTCTTGAACCCTGCGTCATCCAATAGTTTTCGAGCCTTTTGGCTAAAATAGGCCAAGTCTCCACTATCAATACGGATCCCAACAAATTCCTCTTTATCATCCTTGAGCATTTTCCCTACCTCAATGGCATTTTTGACACCTTCCAGAGTATCATAAGTATCCACCAGGAATACACAGTTATTGGGAAGTACCTTGGCATAAGCCCTGAACGCCTCCAATTCACTCTCAAATGACATCACCCAACTGTGGGCATGGGTACCTGCCACCGGGATACCAAAAAGCTTGCCTGCCAAGACATTGGAGGTGGATGAACATCCACCAATAAAGGCAGCTCTGCTTGCAGCTAACGCGCCATCGATTCCTTGCGCTCTCCTTAAACCAAATTCCATTACCGGCTCCCCATTGGCAGCAATGTTTATTCTAGAGGCTTTGGTAGCTATCAACGATTGAAAATTGATGATGTTTAATAGTGGGGTTTCCAGCAGTTGACATTGTAACAACGGTCCTTGTACCCTAATTAGGGGCTCGTGGGGAAATACTACAGTTCCTTCAGGAATGGCATCTACCTGACAGGTGAATGTAAGTTTTTTTAGATAATCTAAAAATGCCTTTTCGAAAAGCGGTGTGCCATTGTAACCTTTCAAGGTTTTCAGATACTTCAAATCGTCATCATGGAACCTGAAATTATTTAAGAAATCGATGATATATTCCAGGCCACAAGTGATAGTGTACCCTCCACCAAATGGATTATCTCTGAAAAATAAATTAAATACACCCTGCTTCTCAGAAATCCCGGACTTCCAGTAACCATAGGCCATGGTCAATTGGTAAAGATCGGTAAGAAGAGTTAATGAACTCTTATAAAGGTCTTGGGTGATCTTCATAATGGATTGAATAGCATTTTCTATCCAAAAAAGTCCGTCTAAATAAGTTGCAGCTGGTTATCGGTTATTTCCATGTTGTGATAAACTTTTTGGACGTCATCGTCATCTTCCAACGCGTCAATCAGTTTCATTATTTTAGTAAAGGCTTCGTCATCCAATGGAACAGTTGAATTGGGTATCCTTTGCAATTCAGCGGTTTCCGTTGCTATATGTAAATCTTCCAGTTTCTTTTGTATGTTCCCAAAATCTTCCAAGGCGGTGGTAATGGTAAGGTACCCTTCATCTTCTTCTACGTCTTCCGCTCCGGCATCGATAATCTCCAAAGTGAACTCATCATGATCCAGATTAGATGGAACTGGTAAAGTAAATATGCCTTTTCGATCAAAAATGAATTCCAAAGATCCGTTGGTTCCCAGATTGCCCCCATATTTAGTAAAAAGAGAGCGAACTGATGAAATGGTCCTATTGAGGTTGTCGGTATTAGATTCAACAAATACTGCTACCCCATTGGTAGCATAGCCTTCATAAGTAGGTTCATGGAATTCCTCGCTATCAGCACCGGACCCTTTTTTTATGGCTCTTTCAATATTTTCCTTGGGCATGTTTGCTCCTTTGGCATTTTGAATGGCCAACCTCAATCTGGGATTGGTATCTGGGTCCCCATCCCCTACTTTGGCTGCCACGGAGATTTCCTTGATCAGTTTTGAAAATATCTTTGCCCTTTTGGCATCATTTGCTCCCTTTTTCCTTTTGATGGTAGACCATTTGCTATGTCCTGACATAGAATTCGAAACATTGGTTATTACAAATATACTAACTGGTGTAAGGTTTGGTTTAATCTTCATTTAGAATTTTACCATCCCTTATCACCAATATCCTATCAGCAATTTGAGCCAATTGAGAATTGTGTGTGACAATGGCAAAAGTTTGCCCCAATTCGTTTCTCAATCTTAGAAAGAGTTGATGCAGTTCTTCCGCATTCTTTGAGTCTAAATTGCCACTAGGTTCGTCACCAAAAATAATGTCCGGGGAATTGATCAGGGCCCTAGCTACAGCGGCCCTTTGTTGTTCACCACCCGATAGTTGAGACGGCTTATGGTCCTGTCTTTCAGATATACCTAGCAATTTCATTAACTCCTGGGCTTTTTTATGTACCTGTTTATCCTCCAGGTTTCCAATATAACCAGGAATACAAATATTTTCGAAAGTGGTAAACTCCGGTAAAAGATTATGAAATTGAAAAATAAAGCCTATATGGCGATTACGAAATTTAGCTAATTCGTTATTCCTTACCTTTTTAATATTTTTTTGGTTTATTATAATTTCGCCAGTGTCTGGAGAATCCAAAGTTCCCAAAATATGTAAAAGGGTGCTTTTTCCTGCTCCTGAGGCACCCATTATAGAGACAATTTCACCTTTCTTTATATGAATATCAATGCCTTTTAGAACCCGCAGGTTGCCGTAGCTTTTAACAATACCTTTGCCAATGAGCATGGTTTTTTGAAACGGTGTGATCGGGAAGAAATCCACCAAACATAGCAATTTTAGACCATTATCTTAGGTCTACATTACATTATTTGGAGTTCCTTGAATTATAAAGGCAAAAGGGTTATTTTGGAGCGAATTAAAAAACATTTTTAGTTGATCCCGACAATATGAATATTCATGAATATCAGGCCAAAGAGATTTTAAAAAATTACGGAGTTCGAATTCAGGAAGGAATAGTTGCTGACACCCCGCAAAAGGCATTGGAAGCAGCCAAACAATTGAATAGCGATACCGGTACGGAGTGGTATGTGATCAAGGCACAGATCCATGCGGGGGGAAGAGGTAAAGGCAAAATAAAAGAGACGGGATCCAATGGAGTGGTTTTGGCCAAAAGTTTGGATGAAGTTACCGAGAAATCAAAAGCCATCTTAGGAGGCACCTTGGTAACCAAGCAAACCGGTGAAAAGGGTAAGATAGTTCACAAAGTATTGATAGCGCAAGATGTATACTACCCCGGGCAATCAGAACCCAAGGAATACTATATAAGCATTTTGTTGGATAGGGCTAAAAGTCAAAATGTGATCATGGCTTCCGTTGAGGGCGGAATGGATATCGAACAAGTGGCGGCCAATACTCCTGAAAAAATAATAAAGGAATGGATCACTCCCAGTGTTGGACTTCAAGGTTTTCAAGCCAGAAAAGTGGCCTTTGCCTTAGGACTAAGTGGAATGGCATTTAAAGAAATGGTGAAATTTATATCTTCACTATATAACGCCTATTTAGGGAGTGATGCATCTCAGGTTGAAATTAATCCGGCCCTTAAAACTTCTGACGATAAAATTATGGCAGTAGATGCCAAAATAAATTTGGACGATAATGCCTTGTATAGACATCAGGATCTTGCTTCTTTGCGAGATTTAGCTGAAGAAGATCCTTTGGAAGTTGAAGCGGGAGAGTCAGGATTAAACTATGTTAAACTAGATGGCAATGTTGGTTGTATGGTAAATGGAGCGGGATTGGCTATGGCTACCATGGACATTATTAAACTGTCGGGCGGAGAACCTGCCAATTTTTTGGATGTTGGCGGCAACGCCAATGCTGAAACTGTTGAAGCTGGTTTCAGGATCATTCTTAAAGATCCCAACGTAAATGCAATATTGATCAATATTTTTGGGGGAATCGTTCGATGCGACCGTGTGGCCACCGGGATAGTAGAAGCCTATAAAAAAATAGGAAACATACCTGTACCAATTATTGTTCGACTTCAAGGGACAAACGCTGAGGAGGCCGCAAAAATTATTGAAGAATCGGGCCTGGAAGTATCTTCGGCTATCCTATTAAAAGATGCTGCTCAAAAAGTAAAAGATGTACTTGCTTAGATCAAGCTGAGGTTTACACTCAACCTTCAAAATTCAAGATAAAGAACCAAAAATAATTAAATTTGTAGTTGGTTTTGCGCCTGTAGTTCAATTGGATAGAATATCTGACTTCGGATCAGAGGGTTGAGGGTTCGAGTCCTTCCAGGCGTACATTGATAAAAAAGCAGTTACGTTAAAAAGGTGGCTGCTTTTATTTTTTTGGTTTGGTAGTAATTTGGTAGGTATGAAAAAAGCCCCCGATTAAGATTAAGTTTTCAACTCCCCTTAGTGCTTGCCCGGTTATCCTTATTAGAAACTAGGTTAATTTCCTTTTTCAGAACTTCTTTCCCCTTTATGGGTTATAATTATTTCAAGATTCCCGTCACCGTCCGAGTCCCTTAGCGTAAAAGCATTGATAAGCACAAAAGCCTGACATGCTCTAAGATTTATACATGAACCTGCTTTTCGGGCGTGGTAAAGAGAACGGACCCCAAAGGACAGGATTTAACATATTTTAAACCTCGACTTATTCCCTCCTCTTTTAAGTGGGCTAACTTATCACATCAAAATAAATATCACATTTTCAATCTGCAGTTAGTGGGATGCAAATATTATTGATTTACATCTGGCTTCTGTAACACGATGTGAGCTTGAGTCCAGTTCCAGTTGCTCTGCTGACCAAGTATCTTAAAACCTTTTTTTCGGACCAGGGACCTCATTTTTCGGCGTGTGACCATGAGGCATACTGAGTTTGCTGGGGCATCCGGAAAGGAGCGATAGCCACTTTTAGGAACATCTAGCAAGATTAACTCAGCGATAGGCTCTACCAGGAAGTAAAAAGTCTTCTTTATGATGTTCCGGCTGGTTCGGATCCGGTTTGAGTAGGGTTTTCCGTAGTAGAAGGAGGCGATTCCACCCGGTTTTAAAACCCGGAATGCTTCTTCTATGTAGCTTTCCAGTACTTCGAATGACGACAGGTGGACAAACACGATGAACGACCAAATAAAATCAACGCTTTGATCCGAAACCGGTAGGGTTTTGCCATCGGTTTCATACAACTCCACATTTTCAACCCCTCTGGCATTGATCATTTCCTTAACCATTGCCTGACAAGGGTGAATGTCAATCCCAATTACTTTTTTCATTATATACGAGGCCGCATACACCAGCCTGCCTCCTCCAGAACCAATTTCCAGTCCCACCTTTTCTTCTGGGTTTTTCAAGTACCTAGGCACTGGATACCGGGTTATGGAAAAGAAAAAATCCTTGAAACCGGAACGGAAAGCATACTCAGCGTCTTGTATCTTGGGTATTGGGTTTGTTTCACCCGCCCCGCAATCAAACCAACAGGCAAAACCATCAGGTCCAAGCTCCTTCAGTGCTTTCTGGATACTGGACCTAAACCGTTCCTCCATGGACTTTTTCACGCTTTCTTTCATGTTTTAAAAAAAGTTACTATCCCAACTAGCGATAAGAATATATTGTATTTAAAAACAATGTAAATTTTTCATAGTATGTTCTGGTTAAAATATGATTTGGTTGAAATATAAAATATTTAGTCTTAATAAAAATAAAATTTCTAGCTTTTGAGTTCGCCCAAGATTAGGTTTAAGATAAATTTTTTCATAATTGTGGTTTTTATACCTGAAAATGGGGCATATCTATAAGAGTATGATCGTAGACTAAAACCCCATCCTTGTCCCAGTTTGCACCCCACGTAAAGGCTTATAGAAATAAGGAGAGGACTCGAGTACTCTTGGAAACCGAAGATTCACCTCCGACAAATCGCGACGGGATTCGAGTCCTTCCAGGCGTACATTGATAAAAAAGCACCTAACAATTGTTTAATTGGTTGCCTGACAGCTAAACGATAATGGCAAAATAACCGGCGTCTTTTGGAATCAAATCAATTAGGTTTCTCAAAGGAGAATATATACAATCCGTTGTCTATATCAGAAACGTAAATATTACCTGTTCTTTCATTGACATACACGCCAAAAGCCCCCTGAAATACGGGGCTCAAACCGGTGCCTCCCAGAGCATTAGTATCGAAAACATCCAGCAATACAGGGTTTGAGGGGTCTTCAATATCGTATATTAAGAAACCTGCATCATAATGAGCGACGTACAATAATCCGTTTTTGATAACGAGGTTATGCGCTACTGACGTGTCATTTGATATGGTAGTTAACAAAGTGGGGGTAGTAGGGTCACTTACATCCCAAATTGATAGATCAACACCATCTGCATTTAGTAGCTTCGTCTCATCGGAGATTATTAGTATTCTATTATCCTCAGTAGCCGAGCCACAATGGTGTTCTATGTCCAGTTGGTCAATGCGACTTAAGAATAATGGTTCCGCAGGATTACTTATGTCGTAAATAATTGTGCCTAAATCATAGTGATAGTCATACAATCTATTACCAATTATTGTGGCATCATGACCGGGACGTGGTTCTGAGTCTACCCATATATTAACCGGATTGGTAGGACTTTGATTTAAATCATAGATGAAAAGACCATTATTGATGTTTTCATTTTGAAGATACATATATCCATTTTCATCAATAGTCACATTGTGAGCATTGGGAAATTCACCCACCTCTACTGGATTTGCAGGATCAGAAATGTCGTATATAAGACTTGGGCTTACCTCATCAAAAAAAGCACCATTAGAAATGTACAGATAATTATTCCAAACTTTTACATCAAAACCAAGTACATCAGAAATGACAGAAACAATTTCCGGATCGGTAGGATCAGTTACATCAACTATGGTTACGCTACCGATGAGACTGTTTTCAATGAGCATTGAAAAATCTCCTATTATGGCATATTCACGACCATCATTTAAATAACCCCAAACATCTGTGATCAATATCCCATCGATTGGTTGCCTAGATAACATAGTGAGACCACCAAGTGTGGGGGATACATCATCGTCTTGAAGGTTCATTTCATTTTCGTCATCTCCTCCACATGAAAATAGAAAGATGATAGCCATCACCATCAGAAAACGAAAATTTATTGGTCCCATGATAGTCCTAGGAGGATCTATACTCATTTTAATTAAAATATTATCGATAGAATATCAAATTATAAATTCCCTTCTAATGTAACATTGTTTGACTAATGTAAACTTTTTAGTGTGATTCGCGACCGTTTTTTATCTATTACTAAAAACTATTGGCAATAACATAGCGTTTAATGGTTAAACTAGGGGTTGGAGAA
>JAPUIM010000030.1 GCA_027297025.1 Bacteroidota bacterium
TCGGTAAACATGATAGCAGCAAGCTGGCGAGTTACTTCAAGCATACCTTGAATTTAATAATTATTTGGACCGATGTGAGATAAATTTAATTAATAATTTCTTATCAAAACTCGGATAAGATATAATTCAAAATAACTATTAATAAATTCTCCGTATAAGGTTCCGCAGGCTTAAAACTATCACTATTGTGAAAATAATCGCAATTATACAAATGACCAACTAAAACCCCCCACCCGTATTCGGTAAGTCTCGAATACTCAATCTCTTGATTGTTATCCAATTAATCAGATATTGTCGGATACACGGCGTTGATGGGGAAAGATGAAGACCAGCTATAATGGAGAATCTATTTTATTTAGAAGCGTCTGAAATCTTGGATCATCCCTTACCGGATCAAAAAGCTTATCGGTCTTCAATCCCCAGAACATCAATCCCTGTCCGCCTTCTTCCCAGTCACGTTCCAGCCATTCCAATGTTTTTTCCTTATCGCCCAATCCCATATAGATGGTCGCAATCATAAAGGATGGCACATATTGGTTTTTCCGTTTTTCGAGATTTATTTTTAGAATTTCTTCGGCTTCTGCTTTTTTGCCAGCCATAGCATATGCATAACCCAGCATCCAATTGGTATTAGTTCCTGCGGCTCTTTTTCTGAAGGTTGTTATGGCTTCGGTGTACTTTTCCTGGGCAACATATAAAAACCCCTGCAACCATAATAGATGATCGTTATTCGGGTATTTTTGCAAGCCATTATTAATGAAATCCATTCCCCGGTCATAAAGATGCAAATAGTAAAGGGCATGGCCCTGATCACCCAAATATTTTGTAGATAATGGTTCAAGTTCATATGCTTTTTCAAACAATTCAATTGCTTTGTCGTGGTTGTTCTCAAAAACATTAATCCAGGCAAGCCACTCGTAGGGCGGGTGGTAATTTGGACTTAGCTCTATTGCTTTTTCAAGGTATTCTTTGGCTTTTCTCACTTCATAACGATAAAAGCTAATGGCACCGAGTGCCGCGTAGATCTCCACCTTGTCGTTATCCAACTCAAAAGCCTTAAATGCTGCATCCAAAGCCTTAGGCAAAATCTTGTTAGCCGGATTCCGTCCCCAGAAAACATATTCCAGGTAAGTATCCGACAAACCCACATAAGCAAGACTAAATTCGGGATCCAATTCGATGGCTCTTTCAAATAATTTGATGGCAGAATCCAACTCTTCTATTTTTCCTCCTCCTCTTTTAATCAATTCCTGACCCTTCTGATAATTGATATAGGCCTCAGCATTGCGTGTTGGAATTTTTATAAGCTCGTTTTTTTCCTGATCAGATAATCCAATTTTTAACTGATTCACAATTTGTTGGGATATTTCATTTTGAAGGAGGAAAATATCTTCCAGTTTTTCCTGGAAAGATGGGGAAGACCATACTACCTCATCCGTTATTACATTGCTGAGTTGTACATTAATCTTTATCACATCAGCTGATCGCTGTACAGTGCCTTCTAAAACATATTCTACATCGAGATCCTCGCCAAGCTGCTTCAACGAGATCTGCTTGTCTTTATAGTACTTACTGGATGCTCGGGAAATGACCCGTAAATTTCGAATAGATAACAATTGAGAACGCAGTTCGTCAGCAATACCACTGACAATATATTGTTGCCCCGGTGTATCGCTTAAATTATCAAAAGGTAAAACCATGATAGAACGCTCTTTCATAGCTAATTCCTGAGGTGAACGATCTATAATATTTGTATTTCTCAAGAGCATCCAAACAACAAAAAGTAATACTCCGATACTAAGACCGATATAGACATTTTTTTTCCATGATTTTTGTGTATCATGTTTTACAGGTTCCTTCAGTTTTCCACTGATATCATTTTTTAACGGTACAGGAAAACCATCATTGGAAAGTGCAAATACTTCCAAAGGTTTAGCTACATTTTTCAATTCAAATTCTCCCAATGAGGTAGATCTGAAAGATGGATTGTTCTTTATTTTCTGATAAACATTTTCACTGTACATCACCGTGCCGGCCTGACCAAGGGATTCAATGCGGGAAGCTACGTTTACTCCATCGCCGAAAATTCTGTCTTGCTCAATGAGTAACTCACCGATATTAATACCTATGCGTAACGGAATTTTTAGCTGATTCCTAAATTCGTTTTGTATATCAATAGCACATTGCACGGCTTCTGTTGCACTGTTAAATAAACTCAGGCTTCCATCTCCATAATATTGATAAACTTTACCGATATGAACATTAACATATTTTTCCAATACTTCCTGGTGACGCTTGACCATCGAAATCGCCATCTGTTCATCACCTTGCATTATAGCCGTATATCCAACGATATCGGTAAACATGATAGCAGCTAATTGATGAGTAGAAGACATAACTTTAAATTACAATAAAAACGGGAAAGACGGCTATTGTCAGATTCATTCCATTCATGATTAATGTCATTACATCCCATACCTCTACCAGTATTGCCTGAAAGCCCAATAATATCTCCCACATATCCATTATTGAGTTCGTTAATCGAAGCAATTTTGATTTTATATGTTTCCCAGCT
>JAPUIM010000300.1 GCA_027297025.1 Bacteroidota bacterium
GGTCGACTCAAATTCCTGAAACCAAATGGAAGATACAACCCATGAGCATCAGCTGTCACCAGCGACCACCTTCTCAATCCCTGAAGTTCGGGATGTTTCATTACCACCTCCATCAGCCATTTTGATAACCCTTTTCCTCTATATTCGGGCAAAATAAAAACATCTCCTATGTAAGCGATGGTGGCGTAATCAGAAACAATACGGGCAAATCCTATTTGCCTGCCCTGGTAGTATAATCCAAAACACAAGGAGTTTTGGGCTGATTTTTTAAAAATATCATAGGGAATATTTTTACACCAGTAGGCATCTCTTAGGAACTGATGGGTAATCACAAGATCCAATTTATTCTGGTCTGTATTAATTAAATAATCATCTTTACCTTCTTCAAATACCTCCATGTTCGCTTTCAATTTATAATAGGGTTATTTACTAAAATCCTGGTACCCGGGTCCGCGTATCACCCGTCCAGGTGTAACACCGGTATGGACGCCATTATTCAAAACCTGTAGGCCATTAACAAAAACCTGGTCCATACCTACCGCCAGTTGATGGGGCTGGGCATAGGTAGCTTTATCTCCAATAGTTTGTGGGTCGAATACCAGAATATCGGCAAAATAACCAATGACCAATCTTCCCCTGTTTTTTATTTTCAGGTTTTCCGCGGGCTGTGAGGTGCATTTGCGAATGGCTTCCTGCAATGGGATCAATTGCTCCTCTCTCACGTATTTACCCAACAAACGGGCAAAATTGCCGTAGGCTCGGGGATGTGGATTGGATTTTAGGAAATTTCCCTGAGGGGCCGGGGAAGCCTCATCAGATCCAAAACTCATCCAGGGCACTTGTATTTTTTTTCTAATATTTTCCTCCGACATCAAAAAATAGGCGGTACTCACTCGATTATGATCTTTAATCACCAAATCCATTGCTGCCTCTTCCGGGGTTTTGTCCCATAGATCTGCTACCTCCGCCAAGGTCTTACCGGTGTATTTTTTAAGGGAATCTGTCTTAAAACCAATCAGCAATATATTCTCCGCTGAGCCGGCGGCCAGGTATAAGTTTTCCCATTCCGAGGATGGGGTGGTCATTTCCAATCGCAATCGCCGGCGAATGTCAGGATCCTTCAACCTTTTCACCCACTGGTCCAGCCCTCCTTCCTGTACCCATGGAGGCATGGCGGCATCCAAGCCGGTAGCCCCGGCAGTATAGGTGTACATATTGGCCGAAATGTCAAATCCGGAAGACCTTAGATCTTCAATCAATTGAATAGCGGAATCGAGTTTGTGCCAGTTTTCTTTTCCAGCGGCTTTCATGTGGTACACTTCAGCTGAAATATTTGCTTCCCGGCTGATATGTACTAATTCTTCCAGGGCTTCTAAAAAACTATTTCCTTCACTGCGTAAGTGGGATATATATCTTCCACCATATCCGGAAGCAACTTTGGCTAATTCTATAAGTTCTTCAGTATCTGCGTAAAAAGCCGGAGCATAAATTAAGGATGTTCCCAATCCCAACGCCCCATCCTCCATAGCATTTTGCACCAATTGTTTCATTTGCTCCAATTCTTCCTGGTTGGGGGCCCTATCTTCATAACCCAATACAACCTGTCTGACCGTGGTGGCTCCCACAAATGAAGCCACATTGGGGGTTATTCCTTTATTTACCAGAAATTGAAGGTATTCATCCAAAGTGGTCCATTTTATGTCGAACCTTATATCACCCTGTCCTTCCAGTATTTCCTGTTTAATTTCATCATTCCAGGGGCCGTATGACCACCCCTCTCCGAATACCTCCAAAGTCACCCCCTGTAGAATATCACTCAATGATCTTCCATCTTCAATCAATGACCGGGTAGCCCAACTAAGTACGTTAATAAATCCCGGGGCTATAACTTTGCCGCTGGCATCTATTTCCAACTTTCCTTTTGCCCGGTTTAAATTGCCTATGGCGGCAATGGTATCTGCGTTTATCGCTACATCTCCATAGTAGGGAGCCTCCCCGGATCCGTCATGGATATGTCCATTTCTAATGATTACATCAAATTGTTCAGGAGACTGGCAGCCCCAGTTAAATAACATGAAAAATACCGAACAGACTAAAATGTATTTCATCTTTTGAATTATATCGAATCGTCAAAATAAGGATCAATTCTCAATTTATAATAAACGGCTGATTTTAATATTACCACACCCGCCAATAGTAAGGGCACAAAAGCAATGATCAAGGTTTTATATGCCCCGTAAATGATCCCGATAATTGGTCCTACCATCAGTGCTACTCCCAATACCAACATGAATAAGTACATCGTATAAGCTATGACTTTGAATGGCAAATAATACCATTGAATTTTGTAATCACTGTTTCGAAAAATGAAATCACTGTAATTCTTACGGGCATCACTTAAAATTCCCTCTTTATCTCTTTTCCAAACATCCATAAAGGCCTGGTAAGGATCCTCAATTTTTACATCTCCTGAGCCGGTAGATGAAGTGGAAACCTCAGTATTTGTTTCAGCCACAGGGTGAGACATCAAGTATTCATATGCTTGATAGATCTCTATGAATCTTTGTTGGGCATCATCAGATTTGCTTCGATCGGGGTGATATTTAAACGCTAACCTTCTGTAGGCAGATTTAATTCTTTTATCATTTGCCCCTTCAGTTAATCCTAAAACCTGGTAATATTTTGAAAGCATCCGGATTAGCTTAATGTTTAATGCGCCAGGGTGGATTAATCCGGTTTTCACCGGCATAAAAAAGACAGAGTTGATTTCCGTCGGGATCTGACAATCTGGCCTCACGCCAAAGCCAGGATTGGTCTTTCGGATCTTGTGTAAATTCAATCCCCTTATCTTTTAGTAGCTCCACTGTCTGGTCCAGTTGTGCGCATTCAAAGTAAATGAGGATCCCATTTGTCGATATTTTTTTATCCACCGAATGTACGGAAAAGGTAGAATTGCCATCCGGACATAAGAAACGTACATAGCGGGGTATGCTCTCTACTATTAACTGAAGGCCTAAATTTTTATAAAATTCAGCAGAGCGTTTTACGTTAATAGATGGAATGGTGATCTGATTTAGGTTCATAAATATTTAATTATTAATTGGCACCAAATATTCTTTAATTATTGGAATAAATGAATTTTCACCCCGATAATTGCAGTTGGAATTTAATACCGCTTGGCTTAAATTTACCGTCCCTCACTTACCTGGGATAAAATTAGTATTGATATAAAAAGCCCTAGTCTATGAAAGTATATGACGATAAACACATAAAGAATGTTGCCTTGCTGGGAAGTTCAAAGTCAGGCAAAACTACCCTGGCTGAAACCATGTTATTTGAAGCGGGAATGCTCAACCGGCGGGGAACGATTGAAGATAAAAATACCGTCTCAGATTACCATGAGATAGAACACAGCCGAGAAAATTCAGTATATGCAACCTCCCTGCATACCGAATGGCGCGATTACAAGATCAATATAATTGATACCCCCGGTCTTGATGATTTTATTGGTGAGATCATTTCATCCCTCAGAGTTTCCGACACCTCGGTAATGCTCATTAATGGACAGCACGGGATGGAAATTGGGACGGAACTAATTTGGAATTACGTAGAAAAATTTAACAAACCGGTCATCTTCGCTATCAATCAAATGGACCACCCCAAGTCCAATTTTGAAGGAGCATTGGAAAGTATTCAAAAGCGCTTTGGATCAGCTGTTACCCAAATGCAGTACCCGGTAAATCAGGGTGAAGGGTTCAATACGATTATTGATTTATTGAAGATGATCATGTATAAGTTTTCACCTGAGGGGGGAAAACCGGAGAAATTGCCCATACCAGATGATCAGAAAGACAAAGCAGAAAAATTACACAATGAATTGGTGGAAAAGGCCGCAGAAAATGATGAGGCCTTAATGGAACTGTATTTCGAAAAAGGATCACTGGATGAAGATCAAATGAGGCAAGGATTGAAGATTGGTATGATGAATCAGGATGTATTCCCGGTGTTTTGCCTTTCTGCTAAATCTAATATGGGTAGTGGTCGATTAATGGGTTTTATTGATAACGTAGCCCCTGCTGCCAGTGAGATCCCTGAAAAAACTGAAGATGGAAAGGAAATCCCTTGTGACTCAGGAAAACCCACCGCCTTGTTCATATTCAAAACATTGATCGAACCCAACTTAGGAAAAATGTCTTTTTTTAAAGTGGTTTCAGGGCAAATTAAAGTGGGGACCGCTTTAGTCAATCATCAAACAGGGGCCACCGAACAGATCAACCAGCTATTTATAATGGATGGAAAAAATAGAAACCCCATTGAAAAGCTGGTAGCCGGTGATATTGGCGCCACCCTAAAATTAAAAAGCACCGATACCAATCATACCCTCCATGCCAAAGGATTTGATGTTTCCATTGCACCCATCGAATTTCCTTACCCCCGCATCCATACCGCTATTGAAGCTCAAAGTAAAAATGATGATGAAAAGTTAGGAGAAATACTGAAAAAGATCCATCAGGAAGATCCAACCCTTACCATAGAATTTTCCGGAGAGTTAAAACAAATGTTACTTGGCGGACAAGGAGAACTTCATTTTTCCATTGCAAAATGGATCTTGGAAAATATTTACAAATTGCATATTGATTTTATCAAACCTAAGATACCTTATAGGGAAACCATACAAAAAGCTACTGATGCTTCTTATCGACATAAAAAGCAATCAGGTGGAGCCGGGCAATTCGGTGAAGTGTTTCTGAAGATCGAGCCTTATTACGAAGGGATGCCAGAACCCTCGGGTTTTAATATTCGAGGAAAAGAAGAGAAAGAATTGGAGTGGGGAGGTAAATTGGTGTTTTACAATTGTATTGTGGGCGGAGTTATTGACCTGAGGTATTTGCCTGCCATCCTCAAGGGGGTAATGGAAAAAATGGAAGTAGGACCACTCACCGGCTCCTATGTAAGGGATGTGAGGGTGATGGTGTATGATGGAAAGATGCACGCCGTAGATTCTAACGATATTTCTTTCAAAATAGCCGGAAGTAAGGCATTCAGTGCAGCTTTTGTAGATGCAGCTCCTCAGATCCTTGAACCCATATATGATTTGGAAGTACTGGTACCGGAGGAACTAATGGGGGATGTAATGACCGATCTGCAAACCAGGCGATCAGTGATCATGGGTATGGATTCTCAGGGGCAATACCAAATTATCAAAGCAAAAACACCATTGGCGGAATTGGACAGATACTCCACATCTTTGAGATCAATCACCCAGGGAAAGGCCAGTTTTACCAGTAAGTTTGCTGAATACACCGCGGTTCCAGGAGAAATCCAGAAAAAATTGACCAAAGAGTATGTTGAATTGGAAGAAAGTTAAATTG
>JAPUIM010000301.1 GCA_027297025.1 Bacteroidota bacterium
GTTTTATATGATGCGATCATGGTTGAAGAATTTGAAGTATCCGAACAAATCGCCAACTTCTGGTATTTTGGAGATAATGCTGGACTGGACTTCAGCCAAACGCCACCTTTGGCCTTGAATGATGGAGCCATGATTGCCCTGGAGGGATGTGCTACAGTATCGGATGCAAATGGGGACCTTTTATTTTATACCAATGGATCGACCGTATTTAACCAACAACATCAGATAATGTTAAATGGTACTTCCCTGGGTGGAAGTGCTTCAGCTACTCAATCGTCGCTGATAGTTCAATTCCCCATGGATGAGACCTATTATTATTTATTCACTAATCAAGCGGTTTATGGTAACAATACCAATGAGCTGCGGTATTCGGTGGTTGATATAAAAAGAGGGAACGGCGAGGGTGAGGTAGTGTTGAAAAACAAGTTGCTGTTTTCAAAAAGCACCGAAAGAATGACAGCTATAGGAAATATGGGCAGCAACGCCTGGCTGGTAGCTCATGAATACGGCAACAATAATTTCCGGGCTTATCCTATCACTGATACCGGAATTGGAACACCGGTTATTTCTTCAGTGGGTTCCATACATTCTTTTAACAATCAAGAGCAAGGCCAGGGATACATGAAATTCAATACCGGAGGGGATAAAATTGCCGTGGCCTTACCGGTAGGGCCCAATAATTTTGTGGAAGTTTTTGATTTTGATATCACCACGGGAGAAATAACAGAGTTTTTAAATAAGGTAAATGTACAGTCTTCGGGGAGTGTCTATGGTCTTGAATTCTCTCCTGGAGGAAATAAACTTTTTATGTCCTTTAGAAATTCCCGTATCAGCGAAGTGCGTATTGATACTAACAATGTATCATTGGCAGAGGCTTCGGTAGTAAACCTTCCTGGCACTAATGGAGGAGATGTATATGGGGCAATCCAGGTGGCGCCTGATCAGCAAATATATGTGGCAATAGATAATGCGGGATTTTTGGGATCTGTTCAACCCAATGATTCCATTGGACAGCCTTCGCAATTTAATCCCAATGGCTTAAATCTGGCAGGTGGAACCAATAGCCGGTTGGGACTCCCCAATTTTATACAAAACATGATATTACCCCCCATGGCTCCCAGCATGAGTGTTAGTAATGGTTGTGACGGTGATTCCGTGACCTTTACCGGCACAGGGGCTTCACAAATAGACGATTACATCTGGACCGTATCACAAGGGGGGAGCTTTGTGGCCTCTTCCACCGACCAAAATCCTTCCTTTCTGTTGAATGCAGGGACTTTCCAAGTGTCCCTACAGGTGAATAACAGATGTGGTTTTGATACTACTTTCAATACTCAAACCATTGAGATATTTAACTCGCCAACCTCTGCATTGCCTGATTTTGAAACATTCTGTGCTACCAATCCCGCCATATTGAGAGCAGATACCACAGGGAACCCTAGCTTGTCATTCATTTGGTCTACAGGAGAAACCACTCCCACCATTACCCTTTCCCAGGCGGGATTAACAACAGTAACCATTACCGATGGAAATTCTGGTTGTGTGACCACAGATACAGTTTTTGTGTTTGATGGAAATTTACCCATTAACTTTCCAGCGGACCAGAATATATGCCAAAACGATAATTTTCCCACACTGGATGCGGGGAATCCCGGTGGCGCCTACACCTGGTTCTTAAATGGCACAGACCTTCAAAATCCCACCCGTTTCCAGATAGTCAATACCGGTACCGCCGGTACATTTGAATATATTGTTGAAGTTCAGGACGCCATCAACCCCTGTATCACCCGAGATACTGTGGTATTAGTAATACAGCCGGAACCGGGATTTACAGCTAATCCAAATTCAACCTCCGATTGTGGAGTAAGCGATGGTTCCATTACTCTGACTGGAGGTGGTGCCGGTAATTTCGGTTTTGCCTGGAGTAATGGTGCTACCACACAAGATTTGAACGGGATACTAGCCGGTTTGTATAGTGTCGTTATTTCTGACCAGTTAACTGGATGTACTCAGGACATTAACGCTATCGGGGTATCCGATGGAAATGCACCTTTCGCTATTGACCCCAATCCTCCAACCTCTTCCCAATGTTTGATGGGAGTTTTTGAGGGTACCATTAATTTCACCATCACCGGCATCCTCAGTGGTGGTACTTTTAGGGTAATAAGCACCCTAGATAACTCAGTAGCGGACCAGGGAAATTTAAGTGGTGTCGGTTCATTTACCGCCATGGTACCTATGGAGGGAACCTATACATTAGAGGTTTCTGGAGATGGGTGTTTATTGTTTGAAAATAATATTGTGGTACCACCAGCTCCAACCGTAGATTTCTCGGTCCCCTTGCTAGTCAATGGCTGCACGGATGATGGAGGTACTCTGCTTGAGGTGACTATCAATAGTCCCCAGGATTTTGATTACAATTGGTCCACCAACGACGGCAATTTCGTGACTACACCGGCTCCCAATACTCCACAGGTGGCCGTAACCGCTACCGGTACATATACGATTATTGTAGTGGATAGGAATGGTGTATTATGTGACTCAACCGCTAGCATAATGGTAACTATTGGAAATGCTGTAGATGCCCAAATTTCACCAGTGGGAGACGATTGTGATGGTGTGCAAACTTTGACTGCAATTGATGGCAACAATCCAACTGCTACTGCATTTACGTATGTCTGGAGTACAGGTGAAAATTCTCAAAATATCAATGTTGACACTACCGGTTTGTATAAAGTAGTATTGAAGAACCAGATAACCGGTTGTAATAATACCGGAGAGGATAGTATATCGGTAAGGGAAGCGGTAGCGGTGACCATTACCAGTCCACCTCAATGCGATAATGCATTACCTTTACCTCTGACTGCGGATGTAGGTTTAGCTACTAATCTTCAGTTTGTGTGGACCATGAATGGGTCTGCAGTATCCGAAACCACAGGAGTACTGGAGGTGAATACCGATGGACTGTATGCTGTCACCATTACCCAGGATATTTGTGTGGATAATGATGATATCATGGTGAGTATTGATTCTGCCACCTTTGGAGAGCTAGAACCGGAAGTGGAGTTTTGTTCTTTGGATCCTGCAACTCCCACACTTACACTTAATCCTGGAGCATTTGCCTTGTATGAATGGTCCACTGGTGCTACTTCTCGTACCATAACTGTAATGGATGGAGGTTTTTTTACCGTGAGTCTTACCAATTCTTCGGGATGTGTGACTGTGGATACCACCTTTGTAGACAATGACTGTAGACCCAGGATCATAGTGCCCAATGCATTTGCTCCATCCAGCTCCATCTCCAATAACCAGGTATTTAAAGCCTTCCTGGATTTAAGGGTTGATCAGTTTGATATATTTATTTTTAACCGTTGGGGTGAACTGGTATTTTCTGATAATACCATTGATTTTGCCTGGGATGGTCGAACAAATAACGGCGTAGATGCCGCCATGGGCACTTATGGCTATGTTATGAAATTTACCAGTGCTCTGGAGCCTGAGTTAGGTGTAATTGAACAAAGGGGTGGTGTGGTTTTGGTAAGATAAGCATTCAAAAGAAAAGCCCCTAAAACAGGGGCTCTTTCATGATAGGCTTTAGTTATTATGGGGCAGAAATGAGTATTTCTCTCCGTATTCCATCATTTGAGCCACAAAATCATTAGGATACTCTACTTTCACATCCACAATCTCATCACCTTCCATAACAGGGATCAGCTTGGGTTGAATAAATCCGGAGTAGGGAGAATAATCTAAGGTGGCATATCGCTGTTTCACTTCCATTAACATCTCTTGATCTACTTTCACGCCATAGGTCTCTATGAGAGTCTTGGCAGCTTCGAAATCTCCCTGAGATTTTATGCGTTGTACTTCTCTCAACAACTCTCCAAAAAGCGACCTCAGTTTCTTGTAGTCATTGATAACAAAATAAGTTTTGCCATTTTCGGTAATTCGTTCGATGACTTTATTTTCCACATCTTCCATGCCCTTTTCAAGTACCCAGGAGGAAACCGTTTGTCGGTTGCGCATATGGGCTTGCTCTATATTTTCCCCTTCATTAAGTCTCCGCAGCTGTAACATCAGCCCATTTCGTATATAACTTTCATACAAAGCCTTTCCCGCATCCAACGAGGGCATTACCCCAATCTCTACCATTTTAGGATCCATTATATAATAAAGCGAAACCAAGTCGGCCCGTGCCTCCTCAATGGGTGAAAAGTATTGTTTCAAATAAGAGCTGGGGTTTATTATATCCGGTTCCAGTTGACCTGATGCATGGCCAATCACCTCATGTAATGCAGTATGTAAACTACTGGCCAGCACTCCATATTCTTTGGCCCTGTCTTTTTCTTCTTGAGTATAGGCAAATTCATCAGCTGAACCGCTGGCAGCTTGATTATAGGCGTCTTTGATGTTACCTAAGGAAACTGCCTTCGATCCGTGTTCCGCCCTGATCCAGGAAGAATTGGGTAGATTGATCCCGACTGGTGTAGAGGGAGCGGCATCGCCTGATTCAACCACCACTGTAACTACTTTGTAGGAAATGCCTTTGACTTCTTTCTTTTTATGGGGTTCCATAATAGGTGAATTCTCCTCAAACCACTGTACGTTATTTTGAAGTGCAGACATTCTTTTTGAGGCCTCTACATCATTTATAGACACTACTGATTCAAATGCTCCCCGATAACCCATAGCATCACCGTATACCTCAATGAATCCATTAATTGCATCCACCATGGATGCGGTATCTTTTACCCAGGCAATATTATAATCATCAAAAGTTTTGAGATCTCCGGTTTTATAATACTCCACTAACTTTTCCAAAGCCGATCGTTGCAGATCATTTTCAGCTGCAGGAATCGCCAATTCCAACCAATAAACTATCTTCTCCAAGGCTGGTCCGTATAACCCACCTATTTTATATGTTCTTTCTGTTACTTGGTCATCATCTTTAATCAGTTTAGAATTGAGGCCATAAGAAACTCCTCTGGGGTTATTGGGATCTATGAGATTGCTATAAAAATCCTCCACCTCGGCTTGGGTTACTCCTTCGTAGTAATTATTGGCGGATGCTGATATATTATCTACTCCCTGGTCTTGATTAAGTCTTTTGGCATCTTTATCCAGGTCGAAAACAATAGAAGCCAGATTTTCAGCTAGTTGGGTTTTATCTTCACCTTCCACTAAAGGGAAGCGGTCACTTTCTGAATTGGCAACCAATTGATCCCAATAATCTCTACTGAATTCTGGTGGAATTTTGTAAAAGGAATAGTGATGATGAATACCATTGGAAAACCACACCCTTTTAGTGTAGGTTAGAAATTTTTCAAATTCAGGAGTGCTTCTATCTCCCTGGTAACCATCTACAATAGCTTCAAGGGCCCTTCGAATGCGCAAGTTATGTTTATAATTTTGATCGTAAATGATGTCCCTGCCCGACAATGCCGCTTCGTATAAATAATAGACTAACTTTTTCTTTTGCAGGTTTAAGTCATCAAAACCGGGCACTTGATACCTTAGTAACTGCAAATCGGCAAAACGGTCGGCCTTAAATTGAAATTTTGCAGTTGTTTCTTCAGTAAGGGATTTCTCCTCAACGGGTGGTCCACAAGCAATGAACAAGAGCAAAAACCCCGGGAGGATGTAGTTTTTAAATCGGTACATAATGGTAATTGATTATGGTGTTAATGTTGTTATTATAATTTTTATCAATGATTTACTTTAACCGCTATAGGTAGTTGAATTTTATTTTTTACCCATTCTCTGGCATTTACAAAGGCTTCAATCCAAGGAGTTATCTGATCGTTCTTTCTGTTTTTAGGATAATAAGGCCATTGCCAGGAGAAAAATGATCTTTCCAGGTGAGGCATCAACCCCAAATGCCTGCCATCTTCAGAATAAATGCAAGCAACATCCCAATCCGAACTATTGGGGTTGCCAGGATAATCTGAATAGCTATATTTTGCTGCTATATGGTATTTTTCTAGCTCGTAAGGAAATTTAAACCTCCCTTCGCCATGAGCTACCCAAATTCCTAATCGTGATCCGGCCAAAGAGTGCAGCATCACTGAATGATTCTGCTGGATATCCACATTTATAAATGCTGACTCAAACTTACCGGATTGGTTGGGTAATAGTTGCGGATGAACTTCATGGTGAGGATAAATTAATCCCAACTCAGCCATCAATTGGCAACCATTACAAACCCCTAGACTAAGGGTATCCGATCGTTGATAAAAATTATCCAGCGCTTTCTTGGCTTTAGAGTTAAATAGGAATGCCCCGGCCCAACCTTTGGCCGAACCCAATACATCGGAATTGGAAAATCCTCCCACAAATACCACAAATTTCACATCCTCAAGATTTTCTGCTCCTGAGACCAAATCGGTCATATGGATATCCTTAACATCGAAGCCGACTAGGTATAGGGCATAAGCCATTTCCCTGTCTCCATTGACACCTTTTTCTCGAATGATGGCGGCCTTTATACTGGAATTTTCCCGGCGATAAGGGTCAATACCAAACTGTTCAAACTGACCGGTAAATCCCGAGGAAAACTGGTATGATAATTCTTGTTTTTTGTAATTAATAAATCGCTTTTGGGCAAAACCTTCCGCCGTTTGCTGTGTATCCAATAGAAAGGAAGTTTTGTACCAGGTATCCCTAAGTTCGTCTATTTCAAAATGGTAAACCTTATTTTGATGGTGCACCACCAATTGTTTTGTGGAGGCTGGCTTGCCAATTACATAATAGGTCAACTGGTGCTGATTGAATATGTTTTCGATATACTGGAGGTCTTTTACCTGGAAAATGATACCGGGGTTTTCGCTAAACAGCAATTTGATAATATCCGGTTCAGGAATTTGATCCAAGTTAACCTCCAACCCCCAATTCAATCTGGGGAAGACCATTTCTAAAAGTGTAGTGATCATTCCTCCTGCAGAAATATCATGCCCTGCCAGGACCTTGCCTTCATTAATTAATTGTTGTAATACCCCAAAAACGCGCATAAAATATTTAGGGTCCTTTATATCTGGGGCTTGACTTCCTAATTGAGATAGAATTTGGGAAAAACTACTGCCCCCTAATTGATATTCGGTCTGAGATAAATCCAGGTAAATAAGAAAAGAATCAGCATCGGCTATAATCACCGGTTCCACTATTTTATTGATATCGGAAACTTCGGCCACGGCAGAAATAATTACAGTTCCGGGTGAGATAACATCTTTCCCATCCGGATATTTTTGTTTCATGCTTAATGAATCCTTACCAGTGGGAATGTTGATACCCAACTCGCAGGCAAAATCACTCAAAGCTTCCACCGCATGGTACAGCCTGGCATCTTCCCCGGAATTTTTGGACGGCCACATCCAATTGGCGCTAAGCGACACGCCTTTTAGTCCCTTGGTCAAGGGCGCCCAAACCAGGTTGGTCAATGCTTC
>JAPUIM010000302.1 GCA_027297025.1 Bacteroidota bacterium
ACGGTAGCTATAGCCATGTTCGGCTCCTATCTGTTTTCGTTGACTCTTATACCTATTGCTGCGGCCAATTTTTTGAGGGAGAAGCTGCCAAAATCTGAAGGAAAAGAGCCGAAACCTACCCTGTTAGGATTTTTTGGACAACTGGTCATAAAAACGAGAAATGGCTATATCCGGACCCTGAAAGGCGCACTTCGTTTACGCTGGCAGGTTTTAGCCGGTACCCTGCTATTATTCGCATTTTCACTTTACATGGCCAAAAACATCGGCTATGAACTATTTCCAGCTATGGATGTAGGCCAGATCACTATCACTGCCAGACTCGAACCGGGTACACCATTGGAGGAAACTGAGAAACAGGTAATGGAAATGGAACAAATGTTAAGAGACGAGTTGGGAGATGAGCTCAATATGATCGTTTCCAACATTGGCGTGTTCTATGACCTCCCTGCGGCATATACACCAAATTCAGGAACTCAGGATGCCTTTTTCAATGTGCAGTTGATAGAAGATCATACCACTCCTGCCACCGAAATGGTAAAACGATTGCGATTAAGGTTCCGGGAAAGCTTCCCCGGGGTTGAATTCAGTTACAACACCGGCGGAATTGTTACTGCTGCGCTCAATGAAGGCCTGCCCTCTCCAATTGACATCCAAATTCTAGGGTTCGATATCTATGTGGCCAATGCTATTGCCACCAGGATCAGAGATACCATAAGGTACATAGAAGGGACTCGTGATACGCGAATACTTCAACGAGTCAATCAACCTCAGTTGGATATTAATCTGGACAGAGAAAAAGCAGCGATTATGGGACTTAGTTCAGTGGATGCTATCAAAAACCTGGTTTCGGGCTTGAATTCAAGTGCAACTTTTGAAAAAGCCTTCTGGATTGATGAATCCAACGGAAACCACTATTTCGTAGGGGTGACTTACCCGGAATATCAGATCGACAATGAGCATTCTATTGACAATATCACGGTTACTAGTCCCCTGCATAGTCGACCCATTCCGTTGCGAAATTTTGCAGAGATCAAGCGGTCATCAGCTGCCACGGAGATCAATCATCTCAATCTTACACCTGTCACCAACATTTATGTAAATGTAGAGGATAAGGACATAGGCTCAGTAGCGGCAGCCATTGAAAATAGGATCGCAGCCATGAGAAACTCCTTTCCTGAAGGTTATAAAGTGGAAGTAAGAGGGGAGATCCAGTCGATGAATGAGTCATTTGCCAACCTTGGATTAGGTCTTATTCTGGCGATAATTTTGGTATACCTGATCATCGTTCCCCTTTTCAAATCATTCCGCCAGCCTTTGATCATACTGTTGGCGGTACCATTTGGACTGATAGGGGTGATCTGGATGCTTCTGTTAACCGACACCTATTTTAGTATTCAGGCCCTGATGGGTATTATCATGATGGTGGGAATAACCGTGGCTATAAGCAACTTATTGGTTGACCGGATCAATGTTTTATCCAGGGAAAAATCCGACATCAGAGAAGCCATTCTCTCCGGGGCCCATGACCGGTTTCGCCCTGTGGTTATGACCATGCTGGCGGCTGCCCTGGGCTTGACACCCATGGCGCTTGGTTTGCAGATTGGTGGTGAAGCCAATGTGCCACTGGCGCGAGCCATCATTGGAGGCACCATGGCCGCCCTATTGGTGACCCTTTATATAATCCCAATTCTTTATTCATTCATTGCTAAAAAAATAGAATCATGAAAGAACTAACAAAAAATTCACACATAACCCTGTTGGTTTGGGCTGTCCTGGTTATTTCATGCCAAAAACAGAACAACCAGGGAGCCGCTCAGACAGCGCCTTCAGGAGATAAATTATTAATTGAACAGGTTAATGTTCCCACGGTAGAAGTGGTAAACCCACAATACCGGCAGTTTACAGGTACCGCTTCACTGGTGGGTACTTTAAGCCCTTATCAGGAGGTGAAACTTTTTGCCATGGAAAGCGGGTATGTCAAGGCTATCCTCAAGGACATTGGTGACCCGGTCAAAGCTCATGAGGTAGTGGCCCGTTTGGAAAACCCTGAGATCCAGAGAAAGTATCAGGAAGTGAAAGCCCAATTTGAAGTAAAAAAGTCCATCTATGAAAGGTTGAAATCAATTTATGAGCAAACTCCTGACCTTACTACCATAGAACATCTGGAAGTGGCAAAGGCGGATTTTACCAGCTCAAAAGCCATGCTGGATGCCATCAAAGATCAACTAGGATTTCTCACGGTGCGGGCTCCATTCGCCGGTGTGATCACTGAAAGATATGTTGATATTGGGGCATTGGTACAAAGTGGCTTATCTCATACTTCGGCTCGTCCGTTGGTGGATGTTATGGACATTAGCAGACTCAGGTTGAATATCCATGTGCCGGAAAGTGATGCAGCAACGCTGAAGGTTGGTGATAACCTGACCGTCATTTTTCCGGAAATCGCAGGGGAAAAGTTTTCCGCCACCATAGCCCGAATGGCCAATGCCCTGGATCCCATTACTAAAACCATGAGGGTTGAGGTGGATATTAATAATGAAGGCCTAAAGCTTAAACCAGGGATGTATGCAAGGATTGAGATGGCCGTCAAAAGTAGCACCCAGGCCCTTTCTGTACCACAACCTGCCTTATCAGTTGAAAAAAATCAATACTTCATATATAAAGTGGTGAATGGCAAGGTGAAAAAGTTTCCAGTCCGACTCGGAGTACAGGACAAAAACTATATAGAAATATTGAACGGGGAACTGAAAGCTGATGATGAGATAATTGTGACCGGGAAACAATTGATAAGTCCCGGTATGGAGGTTGAAGCAATAAACAAAAACAAACGGTTATGATGGGAAAAGTCAAAAAAAATCTGCTAAGGGTGATTTTAATCGGTTTACTGTATGGACCAGAAGCCAGTATATTAAAAAGTCAACCCATTGACGCCGTGCCGGATCTTACTGCCGGAGTTCAAACCTTTCAGGTTGATCTTCCCACGGTTTTGAAACTAGCCGGGGCCGATAACCTCACCATCCAAGAGTTTAAGACCAGGCAGGATTTGGCAATTTTGGAGGAAAAAGTTGCCAGAGAGTGGTTGTTCCCTGAGCTTTTTTTAGGAGTCTCCTTGCATGATCTCAATGGGTCGGCCATGAACTCAGACGGTAAATTTTTTCGGGAAGTGGACCGCAATGAGCTATGGGCCGGTGCGGGGATAGGCTTGAACTGGATCCCGGGGGAAGGTATTTATCAAACCCTGGCTGCCAAACAGCATAGGCTGGCATCGGGTCATTTACTGCAGGCCAGGAAAAATGAAGCCATACTGAATGCTATTTTGGTGTTTTATGATCTCCAGGAAAAACAAGCTGAATTCCAAACCCAAGTCAGTCTGCTGAACTATACCGATAGGATCTCCAAACAAATGAAAATACAGGTTGACCATGGTCAATTGTATAGGTCGGAATACCTTTTGGCAAGGTCAAATTACAATAACACCTTGGTAGCATTGCAGGAGGTCATTAAGGATGTACACCGTCTTTCGGCTGAGCTAATGGAATTGCTGAATATCCAGGATGAGGAAATTCTTTTGCTGAGTTCGGTCAGTGATGTAGTTCCGGTGGAGCTATTAGATGAACAAATGATCGCATTGGGATTGTATGATTCTGCCTATTCGCGCAGGCCTGAACTGCGGTATCATCAAACCCTGATAGAGGCCAGGAAATTTGAACGGCAACGGCTTACCAGGGGACTGCTTATACCACAATTGAGCCTGACGCTGACTGATGGTGCTGTTGGGCCATTTAGCGGTGTACCCAATAATGATCCCACGGATTTCACCGGCAGGTACGAAAATACCTTTGATATTAACGCGATGGTTGGATGGAGTATTCCATTGGATCTATTGATATCCGGTGGACAACGCAAAAAGGTGGATGCTTTAATTCAGTTGCAGCAAAATCACCATGATCAACAAAAAAACCTGATTAGAAAGCAAGTTTCGCAGGCGTTCAACGAATACCGGGAAAGTAAAAATCAACTGCGAATTGCCAGGGAGAGCGCTGAGTTTGTTGAAGAAGCGTTAAAACAGAGTACTGAAAGGCAGAAGCTGGGAACTGCAAAGCCATTTGAGGTTTTTCAGGCACAGGAAATTTACTTGAAGACCACCATCAGTTATCAGAATGTGGTAAGTAATTACAATAAAAGCCAATACCGATTGTATGTAGCAATGGGTAATGATTTGTGAGCGATATATTAATTAATAAAAACCCATCAAACCTGAATAGATTATAACCCAATATGGAGTATAAAGATTTAAGAAATAAAGCAGAAATTTTTCTGCATCAACACTATGGGGGAAAGATCTTAATTCTTCCAAACATTTGGAACGTTTTAGGAGCGCAATTGCTGGAACATTTGGGCTATCCATCCATTGCAACCGCCAGTGCTTCCATAGCCTTTTCAAATGGATATGATGACGGAGAGAAAATAAAATTCACCAGACTTTTAAGCATATTAAGAGACATAACCAAGGCGGTTAATATTCCAGTGTCAGCAGATATTGAAAAGGGGTATTCAAACAGCTTAGGGCAATTGAAAAAAAATATCAGGCTTCTAATTGAGAGTGGGATTGTGGGAATTAATATTGAGGACAGCAAAGGGCAGCGGAATGAATTACATACGATCGAATCTCAATGTAACCGGATCAAGACCATTAGAAAAGAGGCTGAAAAACTGGGGATCCCATTAGTGATTAATGCCAGAACCGACGTTTTCTTGCTCGAACATAGCAATAGATCAATTGCTTTAAAGGAGGCAATTACCCGAGGTAAAGCATATAAGGACGCTGGGGCAGATTGTTTTTATCCCATATTACTGTCCAATCTTGAGGATATTTCAAAACTGGTACAGAAACTTTCGATGCCAATAAATTTGTTCCTAACCAAAGAAATTGCGGACATTAAACAATTACAACAAATCGGTGTTGCACGAATAAGCCTGGGGCCATCCTTGCTTAAAGTTGGATTATCCTGTATAAAAAGCGTAGCTGAAGACCTGCTTTCCTATGATTCGAAAAAACTTTTCGGCAACAATATTATTGCCAGCGAATACATACGGGAATTTGTAAGGAAAGAAAATGAATAAACTAATCGAAAAGATTGAGATATGGAATGATCATTACACCCTCCTAAGAGTCATCTGCAAGAGACTCTGAGGAATTCGTAATTTGAAATTCTTAATTCGTAATTAATGCCCTCCTCGTTTCTCTTTTAGTTGTCATCTCGAACCCCAATAGCTATCGAGAGTGAGAGATTTTTTCAAGTTGTAAAACGATCGATTGCTGTTTTTCTGACTTGCCTTACTTTCTTTTGCTCGCCCAAAAGAAAGTAACCAAGAAAAGGGCGCCACGAACAAAGCCATCATTTTCTTTCCTTACAAATTCCCGTATGTATTCGCTGGCAATAATATTGTTGCCGAAAAGTTTTTTCGAATCATAGGAAAGCAGGTCCTCAGCTACGCTTTTTATACAGGATAATCCAACTTTAAGCAAGGATGGCCCCAGGCTTATTCGTGCAACACCGATTTGTTGTAATTGTTTAATGTCCG
>JAPUIM010000303.1 GCA_027297025.1 Bacteroidota bacterium
TTGAAGGCTCATGGTTTAATTATAAAATTTGAGACTATTATATCAAATTTAACTTAAAATTAGCCCAATATCAATTGAAGAGAGAACGGTCATCTGATTACTCAACTTAAATATGAATATGACCCAATAACATTTTTTGAATAATTTTAGGCCTATATTCAAATTAAAGTGGTCAAATACTTAATCGTAATTGTAGGTCCAACTGGGGTGGGAAAGACGGAAGTAGCAATCGAGTTAGCTCTTCATTTTAATACTGAAATCCTATCGGCCGATTCGCGGCAGTTTTACCGGGAACTCAATATTGGAACAGCTAAACCTACATCACAGCAACTATCTAGGATTAATCATTACTTTATTAATAGTTTAACCATACTAGATGATTATAACGCTGGTAATTTTGAAAGTGATGCGCTTAAAATACTTGAAGAATGTTTCCAGCATAACCAGACTTTGATATTGTGTGGGGGTTCTGGCTTGTATATCAATGCAGTCTGTCAGGGTCTTGATGAAATTCCGCATGTACCAGATGGTATAAGGGAAGCCCTAAACCAAGAATTTGCACTTAAAGGTTTGAATGATCTGCTTAAGGAATTAAAAAGCCTGGACCCCATATTTTATCAAAAAATAGATAAAAATAACCCCCAACGTGTAATTAGGGCACTGGAGGTATGTCGTTCCACAGGAAGACCATATTCCACTTTTAGGCATAACAAAAAGAAGGACCGGGAATTTAAAATTATTAAAATAGGCTTGGAAAGGGATAGGGAAGAGTTGTATCTATTGATCGAACAAAGAGTAGATGATATGATTGCATCCGGTTTATTTGAAGAAGCTGAGGGATTGTTTGACTATCGTTTTAAAAATGCCATGCAAACGGTGGGTTATCAGGAAATTTTTGGTTATTTGGAAGGAGCCTACGACCGGGAAGAAGCGGTTAAATTGCTAAAGAGGAACACTAAAAGATATGTAAAACGACAGTTTACCTGGTTTAAAAAAGACCCTGGCATTCAATGGTTTCATCCCCAAGAGTTTAGCTCAATAATCAATTTTATTACTCAAATAATAAAGAAATATTAAAAATTGCTTTCATGACATGAAAAGAGTTTTAATCATCACCTATTATTGGCCACCTAGCGGAGGTAGTGGGGTTCAGCGATGGTTAAAATTTTCCAAATACCTACCCAAATATGGATGGCAACCGGTTATTTATACTCCTGAAAATCCCCATTTCAATCTGAAAGATGAAAGTCTGTTGGCAGATGTGGTTTCTGAAGCGGAAATAATCAAATATCCTATCTGGGAACCCTATAGATATTATGAAAGAATATTCCAATATGGGGATGAAAACAGTGGCAACATAGGAATACTGCCAAAGAAAGATAAAAAATCCTTATCCCGTACCTTTGTAAATTGGGTTAGAGGCACATTTTTCATTCCTGACCCTCGAGTGTTTTGGGTGAAGCCGTCTGTGAAATTTCTCTCTAAGTATTTACAAGATCATCCAGTGGATGTGATTATTACCACTGGCCCCCCTCATAGTATGCACCTCATCGGTTTAAAGCTAAAAGAAAAATTTAATATCTCCTGGTTAGCTGATTTCAGAGATCCCTGGTCTCAGCTGGATATACTTCAAGAGTTCGACTTGAGCAAGAGTTCAAAAAGTAAACATGAACAACTTGAAAGATCAGTATTACAGAATGCCACCAAAGTATTGATGGTGAATGAAGGTGGAAAACGGGAATTGGAAAAAGTAGCCCAAAGACCGGTAGAGGTTATCACCAACGGATTTGATCAGGATGACTTCCGATCTTTGGAAAAACCCCAACAGGAGAAATTTATGGTTAGCCATTTTGGTTTGTTGAACGATTTTCGCAATCCTGAAATACTATGGGAGGTACTTGAACAATTGTGTCAGGAAAATCCCCAATTTGATTCAAAGTTAGATTTGAGGTTAGGTGGAGCTATTGCCGGTGACATCAAAAAGCAAATTTTAGATTACCCCCATTTGTCGGGGAAGGTCACTTTCTATAAATATTTGGAACATGATCAGGTGATCCGAACTTACTGTGATTCGTATGTACTGTTGCTGCCACTGAACAAAACATCCTTGGGAAAAATATTCATGACCGGAAAGATCTTTGAATATTTGGCGGTGGGAAAACCTATTCTGGCTTTTGGTTTAGAAGAGAGCGACGCAGGTCAATTGATCAAACAGACTTGTGCCGGTGAAATTGTAAGTTTTGATGATAAAGACAAGTTAAAAGAAATCATAAGCAGCTGGTTTCGAGATTTTCCTAATAATCCCATAAACCCTCTAAAACAAGAAATTCGAAAATTCACCAGGGATAATTTAACCAAAGAGTTGGTAGATTTGTTAGAGGAGATGCTGGAGGCAAAATCATGAATAAAATCAAATTCAGTGTGGTAGGATGTGGCAATATCGGGAAGAGGCATATTGCTGTCATTGATTCTCAAGAAAATGCGGAATTGGTGGCTATCTGTGATATTGATGAACAGAAATGCAAGGAACAATCAGCCTTGTACGGGGTACCCTATTTTTTGGATTATGATGAAATGTTAAAAAATACCAGATCTGACGTAATCAGCATTTGCACTCCCCATGGTCTCCATTGTGAGATGAGCATTAAAGCTTCGCAGACCAAAACCCATAGCTTGGTGGAGAAGCCCATGGCCCTAACTGCAAGTGACTGTAATAAAATGATGGATGCGGCCCAAAAACAACAAGTCAAATTATTTGTAGTAAAACAAAATCGCTTTAACAAACCCATTGCCCTGGCAAAAAATGCATTGGATAATCGGAAACTCGGCAGAATTTGGATGGTTCAATGCAGTGTATTATGGAACCGCCATCGAGGTTATTATGCTGATTCAGATTGGAGGGGCAAAAAATCTTTGGAGGGGGGCTCTTTATATACTCAGGTAAGTCATTTTATTGATCTGTTGATATGGTGGTTTGGAGAGTTGACAGAAAGCAAAACCATGACCAGTACCTTACTTCATGATGTTGAAATTGAGGATTGTGGTGTAGCCGCATTAAAATTTAAGAGCGGAGTATTAGGATCACTGACCTGGACCACCTGTGTATATAACAAGAATTACGAAGGCAGTATTACCATAATCGGTGAAAAAGGCACCATTAAAATCGGAGGCAAGTATTTAAACAAGATAGAGTTTTGGGATGTGCAGTCATTTCCCTTACCGGATGATATTGAATTCGAGGACAAACCCAATGAATATGGTCAATACCAAGGTAGTAGTTCAAAT
>JAPUIM010000304.1 GCA_027297025.1 Bacteroidota bacterium
AAAAAGTGTATCAGAACTTTTCGGGTAATACCGATAGAATATTTTCTGATCTTCAGGTCGAAACCAAATATCCTTATTTTATCCTCAGAAAAGGCAAATTGATTTACTGGTCCGATTATAGATACCAACTGTATTCCAGACATTTAATTAACAACCAGCCAATACAATTTTTAAGCCTTAAAAACGGATCTTTTCTAATGACAAAATTGACATTGGAATTAGAAGAAACTACCTATCAATTTGCATCTTTGATGCCACTCCAGGTTCGACCCCCAGTCCAAAATAACTATCTCAAGCCCTATGTCAATACCCAGGTTTTTTCCCATGAAGATGTGAAAATTTACCATTCTAAATCCGATCGTAAACATGGAGTGACCATCCAAGACCAATACCTGTTTTCAGTAGACTTTGGGCCGGAATATAGTTTAGTGCACCCCAAAATGAATTGGACCATTGTATTGTTGCTTACCCTATCCATCATATTCACCGTCTATTACCTGTTTGTATGGGTGGGAGTTTGGACGAATCAACACCCCATCAGGGCTTTAGCTGGCTTGGTGATTGGAATTTTACTGGTGAGATTTTCAATGATCTATTTTGAGTTTCCTTTTGCTTTGGTTGAATTGGATTTGTTCAATCCTAAACTTTTTGCCTCATCCGATATCAATCCTTCTTTGGGCGATTTTATGTTAAATACATTTTCAGGCTTGGGAGTCTTGGTTTATATCGCGTGGAACCATTCTTTACTGAATGTCAAGTTGCTTTTGGATTTAAATAAACCTATAAAAGTTCTAATAATTGGACTCTTATGTGCACTAAGCAATTTGACACTTTATACCATATTTTTTGCAATACGAACCGTTTACATTAATTCTCAGATTTCATTGGATATTACTTCAACATATTCTTTCAATGGACTCTTGCTATCGGGACTTTTGCTATTCACTATGTTATCCGTGGTCTACTTCTTTATAGCTCACTATACTATAAAACTTTCGGTTAGTATTGTCAAGGGGGCTACATTTTACCCACTTTATGGAATAATGTTGGGAACTATATTGTTTGTGATTTGGGCCTGGTTATTTATCGAACATCCATGGATAGTGACGTTAATAAACCTGACCTACTTGGTCCTACTGTACTTTTTCCAACTTTATAAACATCTGGAAAGGATCAGTTATTTAACTTTTTTGTACCTATTTGTGTGTGCTTTCACCTGCGCAATTCTAGGAGCATATAGCATCTATATTTTAGAGGTAGATCGAGATCTGGATCAAAAGAAACGCTATGCTAGCCAACTTTTTATTGAAGATGATAACCTTGCAGAATTTTTACTCATGGAGGCAACCAAGAAAATTCAGAAAGATCTTTTTGTAAAAAACCGGATGATGAGCCCATTTTCCTCAAAAGAGGTAATCTTGGACAAGATCAATCGTATTTTCCTAAGCGATTATTTTGACAAGTTTGAAGTGGATGTTTATTTATTTGATTCCAGGGGTCAACCTTTTGGTGTGAATGACATTAAAACAGATCACGGTAGTTGGAAAAAGGATTTCATGCGGAATAAATACAAAACAGTATATGACAACCTTTATTTTGTAAATGAAGTTGACGCTTCCTATCTACAACGGTATATAAGCTTTATTAAAATTAAGAGAAGAGGGTTAAGAGTGGGATTTATTATAATAGATCTCAAACTAAAGAGATTCACTCCCAACACCGTTTACCCCGAATTGCTGGTTGATAATAGATTTTTAAATCCATATGTAAACAACAACTTTAGTTATGCCATTTTTTCAGATACATATTCCAATCTTTTGGTCACTAGTTCTGAAGGATTTAACTATAACAAAGATTTTGATCCCAACCTCTTCAATCGGCCTGATCTATTTTTGGAAGGGTTAAAATTTAGGGGATATCACCATCTCGGAGTAAGGGGCCCAAGTGAACGAAATATAGTTATTTCATCTCCCATTCAACCAGTGAGCAATTTGGTTTCCAATTTCTCCTTTATGTTTTTAACCCTGATATTCTCAATCTTGATATTCATAATTGTTTTTGCTCTTTTTCTAGGTATTAAGCAGGTGAAAATCAATTACGCCACTAAAATCCAATTATACCTTAACTTCGCATTTTTCTTACCTTTATTTGTAGTGAGTATTGCTACCCTAAGCTTGATGAGTGCTTCTTATCAGGAAAATCTAAATCAGGATTATTTTAATAAAGCCGAGGGTGTTAGGAGAAATTTAACCAGTAAGATAGTCGGTTACAACAATAATAAATTGAGTAAAGAGGACATTGCCAATGAAATAAGTCATATGGCAGATTTTTCTGAAAATGATATCAATTTATACAGTTTATCCGGTCGATTGGTAGCCTCAAGCCAACCGCAAATATTTGACAACCTATTATTGTCGCGATTCATCAATCCGCGCGCACTGGCATCTATCAAGGAAAACAAAAATGATAGAATTATATTAGAAGAGTCGGTAGGCTCCTTGCACTACAAATCGACTTATATTGCCATAAAGTCTTTTGAAACTGGGGAGCTGCTATCCATCATTGGCTTGCCATTTTTTGAATCTAAAGCGGTTCTCAATAAACAGGTGATCAGTGTACTGACCAACATTATTAATATTTTCACCTTCATATTTATTCTGGCCATTGTACTTTCTTATTTTGCTTCCAGGATCCTTACTTTCCCTTTAAATATAATTACTCAAAGGATCAAAAAAATCAGCCTATCCGGGCATAATGAACCTATTGAATGGAATTCTGATGATGAAATAGGTTTGTTGGTGGGCGAATACAACCGCATGTTGGAAAATCTGGAGCAAAGCAAAAACGCCTTGGCACAATCAGAAAAAGAGTCAGCTTGGAGAGAAATGGCAAAGCAAGTGGCCCACGAGATAAAAAACCCACTTACTCCCATGAAGCTTTCATTACAACACCTAAGTCGGATGTTAAGGGACAAAAATGGCGATAAGGAAAACCTTTCGGAAAAACCTATTCACACCTTGCTCAATCAAATTGAAACCCTCAACGATATAGCTACCTCATTTTCGACGTTTGCCCAAATGCCTGAACCAAAAAATGAAAGATTCGAACTTAGCTCAGAATTGAAAAAAACGGTGGAATTTTATAATAATGAGTACGGTCCAATTACCACTCAATTTCCCAAGGGTAATTATTTCATTAATGGCGATAAGCAATTAATGGGAAGAATTTTTTCGAATATCATTATCAATGGCGTTGAAGCAGCGAAAAAACATGATCATCCCAAGGTGGATGTAAATCTGGTTACAAAGGACCATGGCTTGGTATTAATAGAAATTAAGGATAATGGGGAAGGGATACCTCCCTCTATACAAGAAAAGATTTTTATCCCTAATTTTAGTACTAAAAGTACAGGTTCAGGATTGGGACTTGCCATTGCCAAAAGGGGTATTGAACAAGCCGGAGGATCAATATGGTTTACCACCAAAAAAAATCTGGGAACCTCATTTTTTATCGAGCTGCCCTTAGTCGATTGATGTGTTGCCGGCAATATATTTTTATTGCCTGCTTTTTTTGCTATCCACTCCTCACCAAGGCTCAATTGTCTAATTTTAAATCCAAGTCGATTTCAATAGAAAATACAAAGTTCGTACTGGACTCACTATCTATTGATCCTCAATCCATCACAGTCATTCATGCGGGGGATACCTTACATGATTGGAAGTACCACCTAAATAGCGGTGAGTTAACAATTGAAGCATCGCAACTAACTGATTCATTGAAAATCTACTACCGGGTGCTTCCATTTTCATTTACTCAAAAGAAATTTCATCGGAGTTTATCGGTTTACGATTCAAATGCTTTCTTTAAAGACCCACCAGTGGAGCATGACTATTTTATTCAGCAAAGAAATGAGTTGTTTACCTCGGAAGGGTTGGAAAAATCCGGGAGTATCAGCCGTACAATATCTTTTGGTAACAATCAGGATGTTTTTGTCAACTCTCAATTTAATCTTCAATTGGATGGACGCCTTACCGACAACGTAAATGTGAGGGCAGTTATTTCCGATCAGAATATTCCCTTTCAACCCGAAGGCAATACACAACAATTGCAAGAGTTTGACAAAGTTTATATAGAATTCTATAATCAGCACGGTTCCTTACGAGCCGGTGATGTGGTTTTGAAAAATAAAGAATCTCAATTTCTCAGATATTACAAAAATGTACAGGGAGGGGAGTTAACCGCAAAGTACAATATTTCCCAACAATCAAATGCGGAAACTACCTTAGCTGGTTCCGTGGCAAAAGGACAATTCGCTTCTATTCAACTGGAAGTTTTTGAAGGAGTTGCCGGTCCCTATCGGCTTATTGGCCCAAATGGAGAGCGCTTTGTGATAGTCCTGGCCAATTCAGAAAAAGTATATCTGGATGGAAAGCTGTTGAAAAGGGGTTATAACTATGACTACACTATCGACTATAATTTTGGTGAGATCACTTTCACCAGCAAGATCATCGTTACCAGATTCTCTCGTCTGCGGGTAGATTATGAATATTCAGATCAAAATTATAGCAGGACCATCATCAGTGGAAGTCATTATCAAACCATATCCAAATTTAATTTCTTCACCAATTATTATACTGAGAAAGATAATCCCAATAGATCACTGGCGTTTGATCTTTCTGAGCAGGAAATAGATCAGTTGAGCAGTATTGGAGATAATCTGGAAATGGCTGTCATATCTGGAGCCGATAGTGTCAAATTTGATCAAAACCGCATATTGTATAAAAAGGTGGATACCCTTGATCAGGATGGCAATTTTCAAGCTATTTTCAAACGTTCCAACAATCCGGATAGCGCCTTTTACCAGGTAAGTTTTTCTGACCTGGGAATTGGCCGAGGGAATTATCAATTATTGTTTACTACTGCCAATGGTAGGATCTATGAATGGATATCTCCCCAGAATGGCGCTCCTCAAGGGCGTTATGAGCCGGTAACCGTGATACCCACACCTAATAAGAAACAAATGATCACCGTGGGTACAGGGTATCAGGTGACTGATTATGAAAAAGTATTTGGTGAATGGGCCCTTTCTGATCAAGATTTGAACCGGTTTTCCTCATTGGATAGTGATGATGATCAGGGACAGGCAGTAAAAGTTGGTTTTACCAGCTTAGGCCGTCCATTTGGGAATACTGATTATTCAATCAAAGGTGGATTGGATTTTGAATTTGATGAAAAGAATTTTAATGCTATTGATAGGTACCGTTATATTGAGTTCGATCGCGACTGGAGTTTTGACTCCAATGATGCCGGTCAAAGGTTCAATGATAATATTTTTAATTTTTACATGGGATTTGAAAAGGATCCAAGAAATCTGTTTCAGTATCGTTTCGTGAATAGGAAAAGGGGAGAGGATGTGAACGGATTTCAGCACATGATTGATGCTGCCCAACAAATGGGCCGAATTAATGTGGTTTCAGATGTATTTTTTATGAAAAATGACCAACAAGAAACCCGTTCGGATTGGATGAGGCTTAATATTAATACCTTTTTGGATTCCAAAATATTTGTTCCTGGTTATATGTATTCTATTGACCGAAATAAAGTAAGGGCCTTGGCAACGGATTCAGTACTTAATACTGCCAACAATTTTCGCGCTCACAAATTTTATATCCGGAACAACGACACACTTAATACCAAGTTTGAATTGAACTATAGCATTCGCGAAGATAAGGCCCCATCCTCAGGCGAATTAATACGAAATACAATTTCCAAAACCACCAATTTAACTACTAGTTCAAAACTTAATAAAAATAATCAATTGGACGTGCTGTTTACTTACCGTATTCTGGAAAACTTTGATGCCAATATTCTGCCTAAAAATGAAGAAACCATCATGGGACGCATAGATTGGATTTCCAGTATGGCAAAAAGACACATACGTTCTGAACTTACTTACTCCTCTTCCAATAGTCGTGAGTTAAAGAAAGAGTTTGTGTTTATTGAGGTGAATCCAGGCGAAGGCACCCATACCTGGCGTGATGATAATGGGGATGGCATCCAGGACCTCAATGAGTTCTATGAAGCCCTCAATGTTGATGAACGAAATTATGCTAAAATATTTGTACCCACTGATGAATATGTATTGGCCTTCAATAATGTGTTTAATTATAGATTGCATCTGGATATGCCCAGGAATTGGCGCGGGCTCTCAGGAATAAAGAAAGTGTTGTCCAGGTTTTCCCAAAGTTTCTCCTGGAATATCGATAATAAATTCACCGATGATGCACTTAGTACTCGATTTATACCATTTAAAAAAATTTCCCAGGAGGATTTACTGGCTAAACGTGAGTCTTTAAGGTCCACTTTGTTTTACAACCGAAGCAGTTCAAACTACGGATTTAACGGAGGGATTTTTACAACCGAAAATAAACAGCTGCTGACAAATGGTTTTGAGAGCAGGGAGAATCAGGAGTTGCATTTGGAGGGAAGAGTAAATATTGGGACGGTTTATAACCTGCAAATGCGTACCAGGCAATTCACCGTATCTAATGCTTCAGATTTTCTTATTGCCAGGAATTACGATATTGAAGGTTATGAATTAAGCCCATCATTGAGTTGGCAGCCTCGAAGTTTTTTTCGACTAACCGGTGGTTACAGTTATACATTCAAACAAAACCAGCTTAATGCCGACAGCAATGAAAACGCTATTTTGGATGAATACTCCCTGGACCTGCGGATTGTTAGAGCACTTAAAAGTACCTTTAATACCACATTCCGCTATATCCAAATTGATTTTCAAGGTCAGGAAAACACTCCCGTGGGATATGAATTGTTGAATGCCTTAGAACCTGGAGACAATTTTACCTGGTCTATCAATTGGCAGCGTAGGATTGCCAACGGGTTACAATTAACCCTCAATTACGATGGTAGAAAATCGCCCGGAAACCAAACCATACATATTGGGCGTATGCAAGTCAGCGCCCTGTTTTAGTCATTGTGAAAGGGGCCCCAATTATATGAGCCCCTTTTGAAATTTGAACAACTAGCTAGTTTATTGACTAGCTGTTCATTAATGAATAGTCGCTTTAGAGGTAACCCTTGTTCTTACTCAATTCAACAGGTTTCTTTTAACCTGGGGATAGGATTTGGCGTTTGAGTTGCTGGCTGATTGTACAAATGCCTCCCATAACTTCTTATTGGAAACCAGTTTTGCCGTAACATCCTTAAAACCATTTATCCAAGGTATTAATAGAATAAGATGAAGAAGTTGGGAGAGACCCCTGTTCTACTACCAGTTGACCGAAGTTTCATTTTAATTCAGGATCCTGATGGGATATTCCTTGAATCATTGGACAATATTAGTGAGATCTGCTTTTTAGGGTTCTTATTAATTTGTTGGCAAACATAAAATCCTGAAGCTCTTTAATTTCACTTTCAATGATATTTTCATTGCTGCCTTCCCATAGATTGTGGCCCTGGTACATAAACATTATATAATCTCCTATTTCCATCACTGAATTCATATCGTGGGTAACCACAATGGTGGTGAGGTTGAACTCGTAAGT
>JAPUIM010000305.1 GCA_027297025.1 Bacteroidota bacterium
AGAAAACAGAAAGTTTCTCATACACCTGCCTTTGTCCAAGGGTGAAAATCCAGTTACCCTGAAAGCCACAGATGTTAATGGAAACTCATCGTTTAAGAAATTCACCATCAACCGCAAGAACAACTCGGAAGAATATGATCCTATGGTAGCCCGTAATTTTTTGTTTGTAGCGGGGGTGGACAATTACCGATATTGGAGCCGGTTGAATAATGCGGTCAAAGACGGAAATGACCTGGCCAGAATTTTAATGAATAACTACAATTTTGAATTTTCCAATATTACCATCCTAAAGGATGAGCAAGCAACGCGAAACAATATCTATAAGGGCCTCAGAAGTCTTATAGAAAAAATTACTCCACAAGACAATTTGATCATATATTTTTCAGGTCATGGTTATTTTGATGAGTTAATGAACGAGGGTTATTGGATACCGGTGAATGCCAACCTCAATTCAGAAGGAGATTATTTGCCCAATTCATCGATTCTAAAGATTATAGAAAATATTAATTCTCAACATACGCTACTAATTGCCGACGCTTGTTTCGCTGGATCGATGTTTACCGCTTCCAACCGAGGGGGTTATATTGATAAAGTGGAAAAGCATAAATCGCGCTGGGGTTTGGCTTCTGGCAGACTGGAGCAGGTTTCCGATGGACAGGTCGGTTCAAATAGCCCCTTCACCAGGGTTTTGCTAACGTATCTGAGGGATAATCCCAAATCAGAATTTACAGTGAGTGAACTTATTCAACATGTTAAAATAAAAGTCTCTGAGCAAACCGGTCAAACCCCTATTGGAGACCGCTTACGATTAAGTAGTGATGAAGGAGGGGAATTTGTTTTCCGTAAATCACTATAGGGTTCCATCAATTATCAAATCTTTAAAACTTAATCATCCGGTCTGATCTTCGGTTCTTGAGGTAATTACCTAAGATCCTTTGTATATCCTGGTTGTCCTTATAACGGGTAATGCAGCTTTTCAGTCCATCAATAGTGGTTTCCTGGTGGATGTCACTTGCATAACCGAATCCCAGGTATCTCCCTTTATCCACCACCACTAAGGAAGACTCATTTTCCTGACGGCCCTGGCCCAATATCAAAAATGAATTGTTCAAATGTTTGAAATTCTCAATGGCTTCAGCTACCCGGCCGTTGTATTTAACTGGTGGTTCCTTCCCTATACAGGCTCCACGGCATTGTTGGGTCTGGTATTCCAAGCAGTTTTTTGGTGGTTTTTGTAGATTACATAATTTAGGGCATAATAGATGTTCCCTGGTTTTCTGTTTTAGATATTCCCAAGTATGATCAAATTGCTTAAAAGTGATCAAGGCCCCATCGCTCACCTTGGTTTTAGCTACTTGTAATCGCCAATATCCTTGTTGATCTTCATATCGATGAATTCCCCAACACGCTTCCGACCATCTTTGTGACCGATTGAACTTCGGCCAATATTTTTTTATATCCTGCGATTCCAGTAGTAATGCAATCAACTCATTGCCACATACTTCATGACTCAGGTTATGGATCTCATTTCTAAATTCCATGGATCTTGGTGATTTTCCAAAATTAATAAAATGGCTAATCACCCTATTTCTCATATTTTTGGCTTTCCCCACATAAATAACCTTCCCCTTCTTATCTAAAAAATAATATACCCCGGTTTCTTCCGGCAGTTGATCAAAATCATCTCTTAGTAAATTGGGGGGCAAGGTGCCTTCTCTTGAGGTCCGGTCTAAAGCATATTCAATATGATTTTCCCGATCGTTTTGCAACAAATATTTAAACAAGGCTACGGTAGCTTTAGCATCACCAAAAGCCCGGTGCCTATTCTTGATCGGAATATGAACTGCTCTGCATAAGTTACCTAACCCATATGAATGCAAACCCGGAATGATCTTTCTGGCCAACCGCACCGTACATAATTTTTTTCTGATGAACCTCTCTCCCAGGTTCTTAAATTCTTTCCGTAAAAAGGAATAGTCGAATCCGACATTGTGGGCAACAAAAATAAGGTCTTGTGTCATGAGCTTTATTTGGAGGGCGACCTCTGAGAATCGGGGAGCAGATGCCACCATTTCATTACTGATACCGGTAAGAAGGGTTATTGCCGGAGGGATATATTTTTCCGGATTGATCAGTGTGCTAAATTCCTCTACGATTTTCTTTCCATCAAACACATAGATGGCAATCTCGGTTATTCTGTTTGGTCCTGCGTATCCGCCGGTAGTTTCAACATCTACAATAGCGTACATTTATTTGGATTTTTTTCTTAATCAAGGAGACGAAATCTAATAAATTTAGTAACCAACTAAAAATGTTAGTAATAATAATTGCTAAAACTGAAGAGGATAATAAATTGGTAGATACCTGAACCTATTTATGAGCAAAATTTTGTCATTCACCGGATATCCATTTCAAATTGTTTATTTATATGTTCGGCAAATCCCGCTCCTGCCTCTGAATAGATATTGAAGGCGGCCAGTACACCTTCCTTTTCCAGCTCTTTTGCTTCATCATCATATTTAGTGGTAGCAGCTATTTTTCCTTTATATCCGGTAAGGGCTAATTGTCGGGCTGCTATCAAGTTTTCCTTATGGTTTGGAAGACAAAGTAAAATAAACTTCATGTCACAAACGCTTTCACAGAGATCGAAATCGGTAATGTCCCCCAGCGCTACATTTCTTCCTAGCTCCTTATGAACTTTTATCGTTCGTTTATCGAAATCGATGCCTGCTACCTTCTTGCCATACTTATTTCTCAGACTTTCGTAGGCTCCTGTTCCTACCCTTCCCATCCCGACAATAAGGATTTCATCTCCGGAAGTATCGAATCCCGACTCCTCAGGGATCCTGGTCTTCTTTTCCAATTTAATAAGCCAGTCATGAAATTTGGTGTAGATATGATGAGCCTTGTTGTTCAAAGGAGAAGCAATCACAAAAGTCAGTGATAAAGAAATAGCTAGATTAATTAACCAATCGGGGCTAAGCCAGCCGTAGGAAACGCTCAGAGCCCCTACAAGAAGACCAAATTCACTGTAAGTGGCCAAATTAAGTGAAGCGCGGAGTGAGGTCCGGGACCGGAGATTAAAAAGGGTAAGGAGAACAAAGAACAGTACTACTTTTACCAGAACCAGTAAGGTTAACATGGAAGCAATTCCAAAATTTTCCCAGGTTGGAATTCCGGAAAGACCAATTGAAAGGAAAAATCCCACCAAAAACAAATCCTTGAATCCCAATAGAGACTGTGACAATTCAGAAGATTTAGGATGACCTGAAACTATTAACCCCATAATCAAAGCTCCTAAACCTGGTTTGAGCCCTACTAACTCAAATAGGAAAGCCCCACCCAGAGACAGTAAAAATCCCAATAAAATGAGCAATTCTCCATGGCCTGTCCGTTTGAGGATCTGATAAATAAGAGGTTTAGAAAATAGCAGTCCTAAAAGACCCAAGGACCAGATCGACGGCATTTCGCCCGATGAGAAGGTTAAAAAAATCACAGCAAATAAGTCCTGCATCACCAAGATACCGATTGAAATTTTTCCATATAGAGACCCCATTTCACCTTTTCCTTCTAAAAGTTTCACCGTAAAAACCGTACTGGAAAAACTTAAAGCAAAGGCTAATAACAAGGAGGTTTTCAGGTCCACATCCACTAAAAAAGAAAGGCCCACCAGACCTAATCCATAGATCAACAGTCCGAAAAATAGTGTGATGATAAGCATATGGGAAGACGCAACCGCCCAGACTTGGGGCTTAAACAAACTTTTTAAGTCAAGTTTCAATCCAATGCTAAATAATAGCAGTGTGATCCCAAGGTCGGCAATCTGATTTAAAAGATCACCTTGGGCAGCACCCATAGAGTTTAAAATAAAACCAGCCACCAAGTATCCCACCATGGGTGGTAAACCAATTTGACTAACTAATAATCCAAACAAATAGGCCAGTACTATCCATACCGGATCCATATTCTTATTTTTTAATTATTACTAATTCTTAATTCCCAATTAATTAAATAATTTAAAACATTCTATTTAATCAATAAGATCTTATTGTTTACCGGATATAACCATTCCACTCCCCGCTCAGTAACAATGGCGTCGTCTTCCAGGGGAATTCGCAATTTCTTACCACTCCACTCAGCAACCTTAGTGTAGGCAAATAATTCTATTGATAGCAGATTGGTGGGTTTTATTTCGTAGGTGATCCTAACTGGATTAAAGAAAGCAATTGACGGTCCAATACCATGCCCCCAATTGCCCACTGAATGACAGCCAATGATGATGTCGGTTTGATCGGTGTCAGTAGGTTGATTAAAGGGAATTTTGATATACCCTTCTTTCTCCAAGGCCTTATAAATAGCATCTTCCGCCTGTTGGGCAGTCAAACCGGGCTTTATGGTTTGGGTAATAATGGTGCGTGCTTTTACCCCTTGGTCAAAAGCGTTTTGGAAACCAGCAGGCACTTCGATTTCACCTTCCTTCAAAACATAGGCCATCCTTTTCATATCGGTGTAAAAATTCATCAAACCCACTCCCCAGTCGATCATTAGTATGTCTCCCCTTTGGATAATGCGATCAGTGGAAGTAGCTTCAATGCCTTCAGGACCGGTGACATAAACTGAGGGCATACCAAAGGAGGACCCTAACCCATGTTTGAATAGCTGATCGGTCATCCACCAGGCAACATCTTCCAAAGTGGTTATCCCGGGTGTGATCACTTCATTGGATAGGGCCTTTTCAGCAATCTGATACGAAAACTCACCTGCTTCAGCAAAAACTGCTATTTCACTGGCCACTCTCCTGGACCGGAAATCCGATACCAGCTTTTCTGCTGAAACAAACCGTCCTTCATATTGTTGTCCTAAAATTTCAGCCAACTCTGCGTACGCAGTATAAGACAAACCA
>JAPUIM010000306.1 GCA_027297025.1 Bacteroidota bacterium
CAGTTAAGGGAGAACCCAATACTGAAACAGGATTCATTATCAACGCAAAGACGCTGAGCCAGGAGATCAAGAAGGCAGTGACTGATAAGGTCGACCACCGTAATCTCAACCTTGATGTAGACTTCATGAAGGGTAAAATGGTTAGCTGCGAAGTGTTGATACGGGAAATATGGAATATATTAGATCCGGCTATTTCTAAAATCACTTCTCATGGTCGATTGCATTCTTTGCGACTGATTGAAACACCCAGAAATTTTGTGGAGTATTTTGGTGAGTAATTCCATTTTTTTTATTTGTGGTTAGGTATTTGCTCATATTCCCTTGTCTAAATCCCAATAATTGAAATATTATATCATTGCCGGTGAGCGTTCCGCGGACCTTCACGGATCAAATCTAATTCGAGCCTTAAAACGTAATGATGTAAATGCCCATATTCGGTTTTGGGGAGGGGATTTAATGGTACAGGCAGGTGGCGAATTGGTGGTTCATTACCAATCTTTGTCATTAATGGGTTTTTGGGAAGTTCTTAAACATCTGTTTAAGATGATAAGGTTTATGAAATTTTGCCAGAAAGACCTAATTGCTTTTCAGCCGGATGTATTGATCTTAATGGATTTTGCCGGGTTCAATTTAAGGGTGGCCAAGTTTGCCAAGAAAAAAGGGTTAAGGGTATTTTATTATATATCTCCCAAGATTTGGGCTTGGAAAGCCTCCAGGGTGAAGACAATTAAAAAGTATGTGGACAAAATGTTTGTGATCCTTCCCTTTGAAAAAGATTTTTATAAAAAACATCATTACCAAGTAGATTATGTAGGTAATCCATTGGTAGAGAGGGTAAAGCATTTTCGACCCAATCCCAATTTCTTGGAGAATAATCAATTAGATGGGCGTCCCATTATAGCTGTACTTCCCGGGAGCAGGAAACAGGAAGTAAGGTTGATATTGAAAATTATGTTAAGCCTATGCGAAAAATTCTATAACTACCAGTTTGTTATTGCCGGAGTGGATAATGTAGAAAGAGACCAATACTTAATGACCCAGGATAAAGAAAATCTGAAAGTGGTATTTAACCAAACCTATGATCTACTTTTCAAGGCCCAGGCTGCAGTGGTAACTTCCGGAACTGCTACTCTTGAAACCGCGCTTTTTGATATACCTCAGGTGGTATGCTATAAAACAAGTTTTTTGACCTATTGGATAGGCAAAAGCTTTCTAAAGGTGGATCATATTAGTTTGGTTAACTTAATCGCCGGCAAGAAGGTGGTCACCGAACTTATCCAGCGAGACCTGAATAGTGTCGCGCTCACCAAGGAGCTCGAGCAAATTATTGATAATAGTCCGAAGCGAAACGATATGCTAAAAAACTACCAAGAGATTAAAGAAATTCTGGGAGACTACAATACTGCAGATTATTTGTCCGAGTTAATGGTCAATTATTTAAAAAAACTCTGATCAGGAAATTGTAGTTTACGCCACCCTAAGTTTCTTAAACTTAGATTTTTCAAATTTTTCAACTGCATATTCCCGGGTGACCACATGATTCTTGATCTCCTTTTCAGAGGGCAGTTCAAACATTGCATCATTAATTATGGTTTCGCAGATTGACCTCAATCCACGGGCACCCAGTTTAAACTCCGTAGCTTTTTCTACAATGAAATCCAGCGCTTCTTTTTGGAACTCAAGTTTAATGCCCTCCATATCAAACAGTTTAGTATATTGTTTGATCAAAGCATTTTTTGGTTCGGTGAGGATTTTGCGCAATGTCTCTGCGTCCAGGGGATCCAAGTGAGTAAGTACCGGCAACCTTCCTATGAGTTCTGGAATCAGCCCATAGCTCTTTAAATCTGGAGCAGTAATGTATTTCAGCAAATTGTCCTTGTCGATAGTACCTATTTCGGAGAGGTCCTTATTAGATGAAAATCCCAGGGGTTGCGTATTTAGCCGCTTTGCTATGGTTTTTGAAATGCCATCAAATGCCCCCCCGCAAATAAACAATATGTTTTCAGTATTTACGGCAATCATTTTTTGGTCGGGGTGCTTTCTACCACCTTGTGGAGGTACATTTACTGCGGTGCCTTCCAATAATTTTAGTAAAGCTTGTTGTACCCCTTCCCCACTCACATCCCGAGTGATGGATGGGTTATCCGACTTTCTGGCTATCTTGTCTATCTCATCTATGTAGACAATACCTCGTTCAGCGGCTTCCACTTCATAATTAGCCGCTTGTAACAGCCTGGTTAATATACTCTCCACATCTTCACCCACATAGCCGGCTTCGGTGAGCACTGTGGCGTCGGCAATACAAAAAGGAACCTGCAATATATTGGCAATGGTTCTGGCCAGGTAAGTTTTACCTGTACCCGTTTCACCTACCATGATGATGTTGGATTTTTCTATGTTTACTTCCTCATCCAGTTTCGTTTGCATCAGCCGCTTATAATGATTGTAAACGGCCACGGCAATTACTTTCTTAGCCTCATCTTGTCCCACCACATACTTGTCCAGGTATTCCTTCATTTCCACTGGTTTCATGAGGTTGAATTTGGGAGAGCTGCTCTTACTTTTGATCTTAAGCTCTTCAGAAAGGATTTGCTGGGCTTGAGAGATACACTTATCACAAATATGTGCATGGATGCCCGAAATCATTAGGTCAACATCCTTTTTATTCCTTCCGCAAAAAGAACAAGTAACCTGTTCCATGAACTAAAGATAATAAATTTTTATTTACTGTGTTTTACTAAAATTTCGTCTATTAACCCATATGATTTAGCCTCATCCGCCTTCAGCCAATAATCTCGGTCTGAATGTTTTTCAATATCATCCACCGATTTACCAGAATGTTTGGAGATTATTTCATTGAGCTCTTTCTTAATGATCAAGATCTGTTTTGCCGTGATCTCAATATCAGAAGCTTGCCCTTGGACGCCTCCCAAAGGTTGATGGAGCATTATCCTGGCATGAGGTAGTGCTGACCTTTTATTGTCCGCCCCGCCGGTTAATAATATGGCCCCGAAAGAAGCAGCCAATCCGGTACAAATAGTACTCACATCGGGACCCACATATTGCATGGTGTCGTAGATGCCAAAACCAGCATATACAGACCCACCAGGACAGTTGATGTACATTAAAATATCTTTTTTGGGATCAGTAGACTCCAGAAAAAGCAACTGAGCCGTAACGATATTGCTTATATTGTCGTCAATGGCCAGGCCCAAAAAAATAATGCGATCCATCATAAGCCGAGAAAAAACATCAATTTCCCTAAAATTGGTTGGACGCTCTTCAATAACCGAACGCGTCATATTTTCCACCCAGGAGGTAAACCAGTCAACATTACTTCCACTAATCCCCTGATCTTTGACAGCAAAATCTCTAAATTCCTTTTTATATATCATGTTTATTTATCTTTCAAACAATGCAAAAATAGATAAAAACCCATTTCACGAAGGATTTTAGTAAAATATTTAACCAAGGTGGGAAATTAAAGGTTGTAAGTGATCTTTTGGAATTCTTCAGGGGTTATCTTTTTGATTGAAATATTAATCTTTTCTTTAAGAATTTCTGATATTTTCTTCCCTTGCACCTGATTAAAGATCTTTCTATAATTTTCGCCATTTTCCCCTTTGAGATATTTATCGGCAAATGCATCAATATTCTCCTCCAAATTATCCGCAATACCTGAAGCTGCAAATTGTGCTCGTATCATTTCCTTAGTGGATTCAATTACATCCTGATGTTCAACTTTAATATTGTGATCCTTTACAATTTTATTTTGGATCAGACCCCACTTAAGGTCTTTGGCATAAACATCATATTCCTTATCCAGGTCCTTTTCGGAAATCTTGCCTTCATTGGTCCTCAACAACCATCGTTTTAGGAATTCGTCAGGTAAATCCATTTTGGTCCCATCAATGACCTTGTCATGGATATCTCGCCACAAGATACTTTCTGCCTCTCTTGTATAATTATTGGTGATTGATTCTGCAACCTTAGCCTTGAATTCCTTTTCGTTTTTTACAACTCCTTCCCCGAATACCTTGTTGAACAGGTCTTTATCAATATTTGCAGCTATTGTTCTATTGATATTTTGGACCACTAAGGTAATTTTGCCTTTGAGTTTGGCGGCTTTTTCTTTCTCGATCCCCAATATTTGGGCTTTGTAATTTTCGTCTTTAATAGCTTTAGTTATATCGAAATTGATGGTGTCTTCCTTTTTAATACCAATAAATTTTTTTCTTTCTTTTTTTTCAATGTTGACTATTAATAACAGGCTCTTGTTAGTAATCTCACCATTCTCATCAGAAAATTCACCAAAAATGCTATCACTTTCTTCAGTGATTTCCGGATTGGTCATGGCACCATGTTGGATTCGCAAATTTTCGATGGTTTCACTCAAAGTCTTATCATCTACCTTGATCTCGTACTGTTGTACCTTTTTTATCTTGGAAAGATCGTATTTAAAATCATTTGCAAAACCAATATTGTATTCGAATTCAAATTCCTTTTGATTGTCCCAGTCAATATTTTTTGTTTTCTCAAGATCCGGCAAAGGCTCTCCTAAAATTTGTAAATCTTGCTCCTTCAAATAATCGGTAAGGGAATGGGCCAATAGGTGGTTGATCTCTTCCACAAGTATAGATTTGCCATACATTTTACGGATGAGGCTATTGGGAACTTTGCCCGGTCGAAATCCCTTAAGATTTGCTTTGCGGCTGTAATCTTTTATTTTTTCTTCTACTTTGGGTTGATAATCATTTTCCTTTAACTTAATTTTAATAAAGGCTTCTGTAGAGTTTTTTTTATCCAGTGTGATATCCAAATCAGGTTATATTTATTGATGACAAATATGGTGACTAAGCATTATATTGAAAACCCCCAATCTCCAGTTTTGGAATTGAGGGCGATTTGTGCGGATGGAGGGACTCGAACCCCCATGCTGTTAAGCGCTAGATCCTAAGTCTAGTGCGTCTACCAATTTCGCCACACCCGCTGAAAATATTTGGAATGCAAAGGTAGAGAATTTGATTAATTTCACAATGTCATTGAGTCCTTATTAAGGTGTTATGATAAGCGTAGATGTTGAGGTAGAAAAAAAGGAAATCCTAAGGAAATATCGGAGATTGCTTAGGTGGGCAAAGCCATTTTTAAAGGGAAATGATGCCAAGATGATAAAAAAGGCTTTCAAAACTTCTTTGGAAGCCCACAAGGATATGCGAAGGAAATCCGGGGAACCCTACATTTTCCATCCTCTTGCTGTGGCCCAAATAGCAGTAGAAGAAATTGGCCTGGGTACTACCTCAATAATTTCTGCTTTACTGCATGATGTAGTTGAGGATACCGAGTGGGAAATAAAGGATATCGAAAGGGAATTCGGGAAAAAGATCGCCAGGATCATTGATGGCCTTACCAAAATTTCCGGTGTATTTGAATATGGCAGTTCGGAGCAAGCCGAGAATTTCAGGAGAATGTTATTAACCCTTTCAGATGATGTAAGAGTGATCCTAATCAAATTGGCCGACCGGTTACATAACATGCGTACTCTTGACAGTATGCCTAGAAATAAGCAACTCAAGGCATCTTCTGAAACCATTTATCTATATGCACCGCTAGCCCATCGCCTGGGTCTTTATGCCATTAAAACTGAATTAGAGGATTTATATTTAAAATACACTGAATCCGATAAATTTCAGGAGATCATCAAAAAGATCAAAGCCACCAAAGCTTCTCGCGATCGTTCTATTCGCAACCTTATTAAACCCATTCAAAAGGAGATCTCTAAGTTGGGGTATAAGTTTGAGATCAAAGGCAGACTTAAATCGATCCATTCCATTTGGAATAAAATGAAATCGCAAAATATACCATTTGAGGAGATCTATGATTTATTTGCTGTTAGGATTATTGTGGATACAAAACTGGAGCAAGAGAAAGCGGCCTCCTGGCGGATATATTCTATAGTAACTGATTATTATCAACCCAATCCTGACCGACTTAGGGATTGGATCAGTACTCCCAAAGCCAATGGATATGAGTCATTACACACCACAGTCATGAGTAATTCGGGACAATGGGTAGAGGTTCAGATTAGGACCAAACGAATGGATGAAATTGCAGAAAAGGGTTATGCAGCCCACTGGAAATACAAAGACACGGCCGGTCAGGAATCAGGTTTGGAAGAGTGGATTTCCAAGGTTCGGGAGTTATTGGAGCAAGACGATACACATTCAGCCATAGAATTCATGGATAACTTCCGGTCTAATTTATTTCAGGAAGAAGTATTTGTATTTACGCCTAAAGGGGAATTGAAGATCCTACCGGCGGGAGCCACTACACTTGATTTCGCATTTGACATTCATACCGAAGTAGGGGCTCAGTGCTTAGGGGCTAAAGTTAACCAAAAGCTGGTACCATTAAATTACAAATTAAAAAATGGGGATCAGATAGAAATACTCACATCCTCTAAACAAAAACCTTCGGAAGATTGGCTCCGACATGTGGTGAGCTCTAAGGCCCGTTCCAAGATCAAGGATGTGCTGAAAGAGGAAAAGAAAGCCGCGGCTTTGGTAGGTAAAGAAGTGGTTATGAGGAAACTGAAGCAAATGAAGATTGAAGCTACTGAAACCACAATTAACCGTCTTACCGAATATTTTGAAGCCAAAACTCCGCTTAACCTTTTTTACTGGGTAGGTAAGGGAAAAATAGATGCTAAGGAGATAAAAAAATTCAAGTTGGCATCAAACTATGAGCTGGCTACAAAAAAGGATAAAATCTTAGATGCAACTTCCTTTGAGAGAGAAAAAACCAAAGTGAAGGAACAGGAAACTGACATGCTGCTCATTGGAGAAGACATGGATATTATAGACTATCAATTAGCAAAGTGTTGTAATCCTATCCCTGGAGATGATGTCTTTGGCTTTGTTACCGTAAATGAGGGTATAAAAATTCATCGCACCACCTGTCCCAATGCCGCCGAATTGATGTCCAATTATGGTTATCGGGTAATAAAAGCTAAATGGACCTCGCAGAAGGAAATAGCTTTTTTGGCCGGATTAAAAATCATTGGAACCGATCGAGTAGGGTTAATTAGTGATATCACAAAAATAATTTCTACTGAGTTAAAAGTAAACATGCGCTCTATCACTGTTGATTCGGAATCTGGTATTTTCGAAGGAACTATCATGTTGTTTGTTAATGATACAATTCATCTCAATTTATTAATGGATAAGCTACAGAAGGTCAATGGAGTAGTGAAAGTAAATCGGTTCGACTCTTAATTGCAGCCTGGGCCATAATTATTTCATCATATATGTTTATCCGCTCATAATATTATATCTTTACCCCTCCAAAATACCCAGAGGATTTAATGGCTTTGAATGAACCAGTTTACGCCAAGGTAAAAAAAATATTCACTGCATATTTAGAAAATAAAAGGCTCCGAAATACTCCCGAAAGATTTGCCATTTTGGAAGAGATATATAGTCGTGACGGACATTTTGATGTAGAATGCCTTTACGTAAGTATGAAGAATAAAAACTACCGGGTAAGTAGAGCCACAGTTTATAATTCTTTGGATTTGTTAGTGGAATGCGATCTGGTCAGTAAGCATCAATTTGGCAAAAATATTGCAGAGTACGAGAAATCATTTGGGTATAAGCAACACGATCATGTGATTTGTACCGAATGTCACAAAGTGGTAGAATTCTGCGACCCTCGGGTACACGGTATTCAGACCTTGGTAGGAGATTTACTCAACTTCAAGGTTTTAAACCATTCATTAAATCTGTATGGGATTTGCGAAGATTGTCAAACAAAACTAAATAACGGTCAATGAAACATACGTACGAAATAAATGACTCTATATTGGAACTGAGTTTCTCCGGAGATTTAATAGGAGAAAACAACGGACCGATGATAATTGAAATGGTCAATGACATTATCAACAAGGATATCACCTTATGTGCTGTGGACATTTCAAATATTCGGTATATCAATAGTAGCGGCATTGGAGTTCTGATAACCATCCTAACCAAATTTCGCAACAAAGGAGGTGAAGTAGTACTGATAAATCCTTCAGATCAAGTCAAGAAATTGCTGATCATTACCAAGCTAAATGCCATTTTTAATATCGTTGATAATAAAAAAGAAGCAATTAAAAAATTGAAGAACAGTTAATGAAAGTTGACGTTTTATTGGGTCTGCAGTGGGGTGATGAAGGGAAAGGAAAAATCGTAGATTATTTAGCCCCAAACTATCAATTTATATCCCGTTTTCAAGGGGGACCCAATGCTGGGCATACCTTGGAATTCGATGGCATTAAGCATGTGCTTCACCAAATCCCCTCAGGTGTATTCAGAAAAAACATAACCAACATTATTGGGAATGGCGTGGTGTTGGATCCGGTGATTTTCAAAAAAGAGGTCGAAGACCTGACCCAATATAAGATTGATGTCCGGCAGAATTTATTGATCTCAAATCGGGCCCAACTGATTTTACCCACCCATCGACTACTGGATGCTGCATATGAAAAGGATAAAGGTGAAGAGAAGATTGGATCAACCTTAAGGGGTATTGGCCCTGCCTATCAAGATAAGATTGCCAGGGTAGGGTTGAGAACTGGTGATGCTTTGAGAAATGATTTTTTAGATAAGTATCAAAAGTTGGTAGCCAAGCATAGGGACATTCTGAATTATTATCAATTCGACCATCAGCTTGAAGAGCTGGAGAAGGAATTTTTTAAAGCCATTGATTTTCTTAAGACTTTTGAAATAGTCAGTACTGAATTTGTGATCAATGATGCCCTGATTTCTCAAAGTCCCGTGTTGGCCGAAGGGGCACAAGGCTCTTTGTTGGATATTGATTTTGGTAGTTATCCATTTGTTACTAGTTCCAACACAGTGGCAGCTGGAGTATGTTCGGGTTTGGGATTGGCACCCAGTAGGGTGGGAAATGTTTTTGGCATTTTCAAAGCTTATTGCACACGGGTAGGAAGTGGTCCCTTCCCCACAGAACTGCTGGATCCAGCTGGAGAAAGGATGAGAAAGGAAGGAAATGAATTTGGCGCAACTACCGGTCGTCCTCGCAGATGTGGATGGTTGGATCTTCCAGCCTTAAAGTATGCTCTGATGATCAATGGAGTTTCACATCTGTGTATGACGAAGGTGGATGTATTAAGCGTATTTGAGGAAATAAAAGTATGTACCCACTATCAATTGGAAAATGGTGAAACTGTAAACAGGTTGCCCAATAATTTTGAAAATGAAAATTTAACTCCGGTTTATCGATCTTTTACCGGTTGGAAACAACCGATCAATACCTTTAAAGAAGTTTCTGAGTTGCCCTTGGCTTTGTTAGAATACATTGATTTTTTGGAAAAAGAATCGGCAGTACCCATTAGCATTATATCCATAGGTCCTGACCGAACTCAAACTATTTTGAGAAATGAGGTCTTTGCTTAGCATCATGCTCAAAAAAAAAGATTTTCCATAAAAAAGGTTGGAATAGATTGTATGGGAAAATAATAGTTAATAATTTTGCAATCCTGTTTTTAGGGAATCGAAAGAAGAGGCTGTAGGATCGGGAAGATTTCACAGCGTTTTTATTAGATAGGGGAAAAGGGCAGGACCAGGGCTGGGAAGAAGCCGGCCAAAAGTTCTTTGAATAGATGAAGATAGCAAACCGCGATTTATGAGGACCTGTAAAAAGGAATTCTTATGAGTTGAAAGCCGGGAAGGAATGGTGCAAAAGGCACCGACAAACTATTTACAATGGAGAGTTTGATCCTGGCTCAGGATTAACGCTAGCGGCAGGCCTAATACATGCAAGTCGAACGGTAATCACGCTTTCGGGCGTGAACGAGTGGCGGACGGGTGCGTAACGCGTATGCAACTTACCCTGTACCGGGGGATAGCCCGGAGAAATCCGGATTAATACCCCATAAAGTATAAATAGGGCATCCTATTAATATTAAAGATTTATTGGTACGGGATGGGCATGCGTCTGATTAGCTAGTTGGTACGGTAATGGCGTACCAAGGCGACGATCAGTAGGGGTTCTGAGAGGAAGATCCCCCACACTGGCACTGAGATACGGGCCAGACTCCTACGGGAGGCAGCAGTAGGGAATATTGGTCAATGGGCGCAAGCCTGAACCAGCCATGCCGCGTGCAGGAAGACGGCCTTCTGGGTTGTAAACTGCTTTTATTAGGGAACAAAGAGGCACTGCGGTGCAAGTTGCGTGTACCTAATGAATAAGCACCGGCTAACTCCGTGCCAGCAGCCGCGGTAATACGGAGGGTGCAAGCGTTGTCCGGATTTATTGGGTTTAAAGAGTGCGTAGGCGGTTAGATAAGTCAGTGGTGAAATACTACAGCTCACCTGTAGAGGTGCCATTGAAACTGTCTGACTTGAGTGCAGATGAGGTAAGCGGAATTTATGGTGTAGCGGTGAAATGCATAGATACCATAAAGAACACCGATAGCGAAGGCAGCTTACTAGACTGCAACTGACGCTGAGGCACGAAAGCATGGGTAGCGAACAGGATTAGATACCCTGGTAGTCCATGCTGTAAACGATGATCACTCGATGTGTGCGATATTACAGTACGCGTCCTAGCGAAAGCGTTAAGTGATCCACCTGGGGAGTACGTCGGCAACGATGAAACTCAAAGGAATTGACGGGGGTCC
>JAPUIM010000307.1 GCA_027297025.1 Bacteroidota bacterium
AGATCATCCATGATCTCAGGGTAAATTTGATGTGATCGCCTCTACCATTAGTTTCTTTTTGTTCAATATCCACATTAATGTATTCTTGCTTGCAGTATATCTGTACTTGATTGACTTATTGGTAAGATTTGTTTATAAGAAAATGGACGTTCATTAATCTCCAAGTCTATTTACCCAAGCCGGGTACACTTTTTACCCCGTCGAGTATATTAAATGGTGAGTCGGGTATACTTTTTTTAACAATTTGAATATATAAAAAGATGAGTCAAGTATACATTTTACCCCGCTGAGTATTTAAAAAGGTAAGCCGAATATGCTTTTTACTCAGTTGAGTATATAAAAAGGTGAGTTCATTGTGCTTTTAGAATGTTAGAACTTGATCCACCATCAAATAGTATTAATTTTCCATTATAATAACTAGAACTGAAAATCCCTAAAACCAACCTTTATTGATCTTTTTAAACTTTTTGATAATATTTAAGTCAAAGTATATTGATCGCTTGAATTATAAAGTATTAAAAAGCTATTTACCCTATTGACTTTTTTAATTTCTACTGTGGGCAATGCACAGATATTGTCAACAGAAGGGAAGGACTTTTGGTTTGGCTTTATGGAAAATCATGAAGTCATCGATATATTTTTAGAAGTTTATATAAGTGCCAAAGACTCCACAAGAGGAACAATTGAAATTGCTGGAACCAGCTGGAATCAAGAATTTTCAGTGTCCAGCGACTCTACTACCAGGATTGTATTGCCAACCAATTTGGCTATGGCCAATGGATCCGGGTTGATAAATAAGCAAGCAATTCATATTAGCTCCAACGATATCGTTTCGGTTTATGCGCTGAACAATAGGTCAAGAAGTGCTGACGTTGCTGTAATATTACCCGTTACTGCGCTAGGAAAGGAGTATTTTGTAACCGCCCATCGGGAACTGGATGGTGGAGGCCCTTCCAGATTTTCTGAGTTTATTGTGGTGGGGATTGAGGATAACACTCAAATAAGCATTACACCTACTGCCACTTCTTTAGATGGTAAAGCATCAGGGATTCCTTTTGATATAACATTAAATGCTGGCGATGTTTATCAGTTACAATCTTCAGTTGGGGATTTAACCGGCACTAGCATATCATCATCAAATTCTTTGAGCTGCAAAAATTTTGCCGTTTTTGGAGGTAATGAATGGACCCGGGTGGGACAATGCGGTGGACAGCAGGATCATTTGTTTGAACAAATGTACCCTGTGAGTACATGGGGAAGGAATCATACACTGATCCCTTTGAGAACCAGGTTAGGTGGTGATATTTACAAGTTTGTTGCTGCTGAAGATAATACAGAGGTTTTTATGGATAGTGCACTTCTCGGAATACTACAATCCGGTGGATACATACAACGATTGATTTCAGGTGTCCACAGCATTACTTCCAACAAACCAATTTCTGTAGCTCAATTCAGCAGGAGTCAACAGTGTGATAATATTCAAGGAGACCCATTTATGATCATGGTTAGCCCCAATGAGCAAATGCTTGACAGAATCACCTTCAATGCGCTTCAGGTTACAGTAATAGAAAGCTACTACCTGAACATTGTAACGAAGACATCCGGCCTGGACTTGCTCATTTTAGATACAGTTGCTATTGCAGATGAATTTATTGAGGTTCCCGGTAATCCAGAATTGTCGTTTGCCCAGTTGGAAATTGAAGCAGGGAACCACACCCTGTCTTCTGATAGTGGATTTATTGCTTATGTTTATGGCTATGGAGTGATTGAATCCTTTGGCTATGCTACTGGCGTAAGCCTAAAAAACCTGAATTTAGAGGTACTTCCGGTAAATACCAGCACCAAAACATTGATCACAAGCGAAGGCATTTGCCGGGGTTTGGAGGTATTTTTTTCTGTGAAGGCGGATGCTGAACTCCAATTTTTTGAGTGGGACTTTGGTGATGGCACTACAGCAAGTGGTGATTCCGTTACTCATGTTTATGATGAGGAGGGCGATTATTTTGTCCAGGTTGAAGGGTTCGCTACGGATGGTAGTTGTGCCAGTCAGCAAAAGGCATCAGTACAGATTCCGGTAATTGTTCCGAAAGTAAAGATCCTGGGGCCGCAATCGGTCTGTCCCAATGTGACAGAGATTGATTATACAATAGCGGGTGAAGAAGGTGACCAGTATCAATGGTTTGTAGATGGTGGAACATTTGGTGGAAATAACACTGGAGACAGTGTGAAAATTAACTGGGGGCCAACCAATAATGATGCTTTAATTTCCATTTTGCCCACTAGTGCTAATAGTTGTGTAGGAGATACCACCAATACAAAGGTAAAAATCAATGTACAACTCGAGCCGTTAATTCCACTAGGAGCAGACTCACTTTGCTCAAGCGATATTCTGGATATCCTGTACTTTACTTTCTTCTCCAATGGATCCATTTACGATTGGAGTATTTCAGGTGGTACATTTGCTCAAGGAGATACCACCAATTCCGTTATTGTGAACTGGGATGGACCAGGAACCGGAAGCCTATGGTATGAAGAATCTTCTACACTTGATTCGGTTTGTGCTGGAATTTCCGATACACTGACGGTTTTCATAGAGCGTGCTCCAGATACCGTCCTGACACTGATCAGCAGCAAAGCAGTGGTTCAGGTAGGAGAAGAGATCAATTTTGAAATAATAGGTGATAGCCAATTCAATTTTTATAACTGGGACTTTTCTGACGGAATTATTACAGACAGTTTAGCAGGGATTACTCAAATGAACCACGTTTTCAGTTGCCCCGGTAACTATTTTGTGAATGTGAACGCATTCACCGGGACCTTGTGTCCGCAATTGGGTAAAACGAGCAAAAGCATTACTGTGCTTGAGCCGAAAATTGAGATGGTTAATGTCACCTATTTATCGGATAATATGGGTACACTGGTTATCAACTGGGAAACCTCCAATACAGATAATTTCACTACAGATGCACTGATTCAAAGGAGGGAAGTATTTCCAAGCGAAACGGATTGGGAACAGGTTGGATCCACTGCAATTCTGGATCATACTTATTCTGAAGTGCCCCCCGATTCTGCAATTTACCAGTACCAGCTATCTGCCAACATAGGTTGCCAGAATATAGAAACATTAGTGCATAACAATATTTTTCTCATGACGACTGTAGACGAGGATTCCGAAACAACTTTATTAGCATGGAATTCTTACATCAATTGGCAAAATGGAGTGGCACAATACGAGGTTTGGCTGGAGATAAATGACAATGACCCGGAGCTTGTAGGCACAACTACCAGCCAAAGCTTTGAGTTTCTTTATCGAAATGACGGATTTACTTATTGTTTCAGAATTAAGGCTATAGAAAATTCCGGTAACCAAAGTTTTTCCTGGTCATCCTTAGCTTGTGCTGAATTTTCTCCGAAAGTCCAGGCTTACAATGTTTTTACTCCCAATGGTGATCAATATAATCCTACCCTGGTATTTGATGGGTTGGAGCTTTACCCTAACAATGAACTTCAGGTCTTGAACCGGTATGGGAAGCTTGTTTTTTCAGCCACTAATTATCAAAATAACTGGAATGGCACATTACATGGCAAATTACTGCCCACAGGTGTTTATTATTTCTTACTCGATCTCAAAGAACCACGTTCGGATCAACAGATCGTTAAGGGTACCCTATCCATCTTAAGATAAACGAGATATGGTAACCAGAATTATGAAATTATTTAGGGTTGTGCAAAGATAAACAGGAAGAATTGTAGTAAATAGGAAGTGAGATGTCTAAGGAATTTTTATAGATCCATCCATTCCCTAAACCCTCTGACGTATTTTCTGCATCAAAGTGGGATGCAGAAGGGGACTATTATGTAGCTTCTCAATTAAAGTCCTTAGAATGTAATTGGAAAAAGATATAAATTTTCCCTCCCGGGCACTGTTACTCTAGTGCAGAAGGTCACATAAAAAATGGTATTAGATTCAAATTACCTTTATCTCTCTTGACCTGGATAATAAGCAAAGTGAGATTTAAAATTGATATTAATAATTGAAACCAATCATATTGGCATCGTACAAGTACATAACAAAGATCAGGGATATTATAGTCACAATGCTATACCAGATCTTTGATTTCAAAGGCCTGACTGGTTCTCGCCAAACTGCGAGGGCAAGTAAAGGTAACATCGCAGTAAAAATTGTTGCGATCAAAAGGGACACAAGTGTTAGTTTAAAACTGAAGGGTACGCCATAATCCAGCAATTTATCACGATAGATCATAAAAAGGCTTGAAAATCCTGCATAGAACAACAGGAAGAATAATCCTGAAAGGTACATACACAACGTTGCCAGATTGTTAAGCAGGGACCCTTTGAACAATCTGAACTTATTTTTTACCAGGAAACGAATTGAGCCAAATCCATTAAAAATGAGTAAAAGCATACTGCCAAATAGTAATGGTAGCATGAATGCACTTTGTTTGTACCATGGTATTTTCTCGAAAATAGACGTTCCCAGCAACAAGTGAGTAATATTTCCTTCGTTGTCTTCTCTAAATCCATTTTTCCAAGTACTGCTTGTGTTCTGATACTGGAAGATGTTGGGCTCAATTTCTACAAAAGGAAATCCTTGAATGGATAGTGTCCCATCTTTATTATTGATCACCTTAATCTCACTACCTCTGAATCCCAGCTGGATAGCAATTTTTTCAAAGGTTGAGTGGGGATAATTAATTTGCCGAAAGACCCCTGAATATTTCTTTGCTTTATTAACAAAATCGACACTTGGGATTAGTGTATCAACTTTAATTGTACGTTTTTCAAGGAATTTTCTTAAAAAACCATAAGTAATTCTGCCTCTAAGCCCACCTGCATTATTTCTTTTATTTTGAGAAATAAAAATGCCAATCTTTTCATCAGGAATTAGTGTCACCAGGCTAAGAAATCCTAACTGAGCGCCACTATGTTCTAAAATTCTTTTACCATAAAAAAAATTCTCATGAAAAGCATAAGCAACACCATATTTTGATTTAGCTGTAGTGTATTGTTGTCTGTGCATAAAAGCTGCTGTAGTTGAATCCATCAAACTACCCCCATGATTTAAATGAGCGATCATGAATTTGGCCATATCTGCCCCGGTTGTTACCAGGCCATCAGCTGGAGATACATTGGAAAAATCCAGGGAAAGAGGAATGTATTCTCCATTTTTATAATCGTAAGATTTAGATAATTGCCATCTGAGGTCTTCAGGAAGAGGCTGTGACAGGCTGCTGTTTTTCATGCCTAAGGGCTTGAAAATATAATCTGCCAGATATTGATGAAATTCCATCCCTGAGATTTGGTTTACGAGCAATCCTGCCAGTGTAAACCCAAAATTTGAATAATGGTAATTAAGCCCGGGAGGGAATACCTGCTCTGTCATATACTGATTTATAAATGAATTCAGAGGAATAATTTTTTCAATAGATTTAGCGGCATCATTAATATCTGAATTATCAAAACCGGAAGTGTGCGTAAGTAGATGATGAAAAGTGACAGGTTCGTGGTAATTAAAATTGACGTCAACATCATTAAGATATTGGTCAACAGGATCGTTTATCTGAATCTCATCCTTTTGATGTAATTGCATAATAGCTGAGGCAGTAAGCAATTTAGTGATAGAAGCAACACGAAAACCTGTCTTTTCAGGATCAATAGGGATTTGATTTTCCAAATCAGCAAAGCCATAACCTTTATTCAAAAACAGGCTGTCTCCACGTACAATAGTGATTATTGTTCCCGGAATCCGATATTCTTCCATACCAGCAAGGAAAGCTGAATCTATCCAGGCTTCTGCTTTTTGGAGATCGATTAGTGAATGAACATCCTGCACAACTGGGTCTTGAGTATTTTTTGAAATTGCTTCTCTTAATATTTCTGATGAGGTTATCTCCTTCTTAGGCTCTTGAGCATAGATAAAAGAGGCAATTAACAATAACAGAAATGCAAACATTTTCATAGCATAGGTTAATAGAGGTTTGTCGAATTTACTAAATAATCTGCTATATTAAACCTCCACAATTAGAACTATAAAAAGAGGATATTGAAACGGGTATTGGATTGTCAATGGTATTGTTGGCAAATTGAAGAAATTCACCCTCTATTCATACAAAGGATCTTTGGCCTGTAAGTCAGAATAGGATTGCCTCCTAATTCAATTGGCTGGTCCCATCAAATTATATATATTGACTTTCCTTTTAAATGATTGAACGTGATAGCTGATCCGATCGCAATATTTTTTATTCTTGCCTCTGTTGTATTTACCGCCATTTGGTTGGAGAAAAATAACAGAAACTTTAAAAAGCTTGGTGCTGGTGCAATTGTAATATTGCTGGGAATGCTCCTCTCTAATTTCGGATTCATTCCAGGCGATTCGGGGACTTATGATTTCTTGATGAGCACTGGGGTTAGCGGTGCCATTGTTCTGATCTTATTGAGTGTAGATATTCGTTCTATTCGTAAAGCCGGACCGGATATGTTAAAAGCTTTTTTCATTGGCGCTTTTGGTTCGGCGGTAGGGTCGATAATCATGGCACTGATCCTGTCGGAAGCGATCGGAGCGGAGACATGGAAGCTTTCAGGGCAGTTTACCGGCACATATATTGGTGGGGGAGTAAACTTTGCGGCTTTGGCACGGGCATTTGATACCAGTAGTGACTTGTTTACTGCAGCAATGGCAGCTGATGTGATCCTAACGTCATTTTGGCTCATTGCCTGTCTTGTGGTACCTGTACTTCTGGGACGAAATGGAAAAGAAAATACTGAAATTAAGTCATCTGATAAAAATACTTTCACCCTGGAACAATCCCTATACATCAGTAAACACCCCATTCGCATCTCACATTTTGCAGCATTGATTGCCCTAACTCTTGGAGTTTTATGGTCTTCACAATTTCTATCTTCTTTATTTTCTTTTCTACCTGAAGTCC
>JAPUIM010000308.1 GCA_027297025.1 Bacteroidota bacterium
ATCATGATTATTAATTTATAAGTTACCAGGTAATAGTGTGCTGATATTAAATTTTAGGTTCGGGAATGAAAAAGGTTCGGGAATGAAAAAGTCTATAATACATGAAGTAACTTATTTTAGTTTGTTTTACAAAATTTATAGGATTTTAATCTGAACCTTTTTCCTCAGGTATTTAAGATTTTGCAGCGATCCATGCCATATGGTAGAAACTGATTACCTCAATAGTCCAGATAGCATGTCCTGCATCCGACCATGTTTCTTTGTATTCATATAATGGGTTACCAATCACCAATCAGCAAGTTATATTATGGCCTCTCCTCCAGCTTAAGTGCATTCACATTATTCCAGGTAGTCTCATCATCAGGGTATTGCTGATCATTCATGGGTTTTTCCGCATCAAATCTTTTGTCTTCTGGGATCTCCATAGGGTTTGTGGTATTGGCCTGGTTCACCTTTAATACTTGTTCACCATAAAATCTTGACTTTTCATTTTTTTTGAATATGTATTTCTTCTTGATTTGCAAGTTTACAAACCATTGAAAATTTTCAGGATACCAGAGTTCATCAACCAATTGGTATTTCACCTTTTTCTCGAATGTGGGATTTTCTATTTCCAACCCAAAGACAAACAGGATAGGTCGTATAAAAGCCGGGACAACTAGTACTCCTGAATACTCCAAAGCTACAATGGCATCTGTCTGTATATCGATAAATATTTGGCCCTTTTGACGGGTATGATCCACTTTTCCTTTGGTCTCAAAATTTATCACCAGAAGTTGCCGTTCCTGGTAGGACACCCCGTTGGCAAAGCTGTATCTGAACTTTTTGAACAAGGTGCTGTCAAGACACGGTTCTTCATTTTTTGTAAGGTCGATACCCAGGATCGTTTCCGGACCACCGAACCCCTCCCGGATCTCATTGGTAATGTTAGTTTCCTCATATTCCTTTCCCTTTTTCAGAGCCTTTTTCTTTTTCTTAGCCTCTTTCTTTTCTATCCAATCATTCATAAAGGCAATGTCATAAATATCATCAGCTTGGCGGAAAAGAAGCAGTTGATGTTGATTTTTCAAGGTATCCTGGAAACTGGGGTAATACGACTTGAATACTCCTTCAGAAATATGGACCACATTTCCATTTTCCAAGAATTTCTCCCTGTAATAAGCTTTGGTTTGAAATGGGTTTGAAGGATAGTTATCGGGATATTTCTTCACTGCCTTTTTAATATAGTCAGTTGGGGATAATGGTCTTATTACCAATTCATCCAATTGTATTTGATGGGGGGTAAGTTCAACATTGATCTGGTCTTTGAATGAAACGGCGATTTCTTTGGACTTATAACCTAAATAGCTGACAACTATAATTGAGTCGGTAAGGTTTTTTGGTATCCGCAGCGTAAACTCACCCTGGCTATTGCTTATGGTACCAAAAGAAAGCCCCTTCAAACCAATGGTAGCGAAGGCCAGCGGTTGCTTAGTTTCCTGGTCGCGAACGGTTCCATAGATTAATCTCTGGGCCGATAGATCGGTATCCCAAACCAAGGCGAAAATAATAATTAAAAAAATCCTGGTCATATACAGATCTAAAAATACGGAAAACAGCGGAATTTGGAAGGGTGGGAGCAGGGAACGCTCTTAAATGCAGTAAATGCTATAAACATAAAGCGGGAACCCCTTCTTTCGAATTGATTCCCGCTCTCACTTTGCAAAAGCCGTAACCTTTGCTAGTGTCAAGTTACTGTTATTGGCTTCCTCTTACTTGGCTTCCCTCTTGCGAGTTGGCTTTTCTGATTCTTACTCCTCAGGTTGTTTTCCCTGTTTCCAGTTCCTCCTTCCTGATTTGCATTCCTCTTTCGAGTCTGCCTTTTATCCCTCACTTGATAATGCTAAAGTATAGGGCAGACTCCTTTCTGCCAAATAAATCGGGCATAATTTATCAACAATTTTTGCACCGGATTATACACAATTTGAGGCTCTTAGATCGATGGATAGTTTGCTCCCTGGAAGACTTAAGATGGACAGAGGATCTATATCAAATTAATAGTTCGTCCAAGCCTGTAAAAATGCGATCATCATTCTTGAAAAATGGCTATTTATGGAACCCTTATAAACATAAAACGGGAACCCCTTCTTTCGAATTGATTCCCGTTTTCACTTTACAAAAACCGTGGTCTTTGCTAGTGTCAAGTTACTGTTATTGGGCTTCCTCTTACTTGACTTCCCTCTTGCGAGTTGGCTTTTCTGATTCTTACTCTTCAGGTTGTTTTCCCTGTTTCCAGTTCCTCCTTCCTGATTTGCATTCCTCTTTCGAGTCTGCCTTTTATCCCTCACTTGATAATGCTAAAGTAGAGGGCAGACTCCTTTCTGCCAAATAAATCGGACATAATTTATCAACAATTTTTGCACCGGGTTATACACAATTTGAGGCACTTAGATCGATGGATAGTTTGCTCACTGGAAGCTATAGGATGGACATAAGATCTTCTCATATACTATTCGTCCAGGCAAAA
>JAPUIM010000309.1 GCA_027297025.1 Bacteroidota bacterium
AATCCAAGTACCTGGTACACCTAAGTTGATAATTGTGGTCAAAAATTGTGGATAAAATCCTTTTGCCCAAAACCCATAAGCCCTTTCGATTAAGTATATTTGTCCAATAAAATAAGATCGCACCAACCTTTGAATGCCAGAATTTAGTCACCTCCATTGCCATACCCAATATTCATTACTGGATGGAGCCTCCAGTATCACTGGAATGCTGGAAAAAGCCAGCTTAGATGGCATGAAAGCTGTGGCCCTCACTGATCATGGTAACATGTTTGGTGCTTTCAAATTTGTTTCGGAAGCCCGTAAATTCAATGTCAAACCTATCATTGGCTGTGAATTTTATATCGTAGAAGACCGGCATAAAAAACAGTTTACAAAAGACCTGAGGGATCAGAGATTTCACCAGCTGATGTTAGCTAAGGATGAGGAAGGCTACAAGAATTTATCCAAGCTGTGCTCATTGGGTTACATTGAAGGTATGTACAGTAAATGGCCCCGGATTGATAAGGAACTGGTTCTAAAATATCATCAGGGACTTATTGCTACTACTTGTTGCCTGGGGGCAGAGATACCTCAAGCCATTTTGCGTAAAGGAGAAGAGGCAGCGGAAGAATTATTCAAATGGTGGTTGGATTTGTTTGGAGATGATTATTATGTGGAGTTGCAACGTCATAAGCTGGAAGAGCAAGAAATAGTAAACAAGGTATTGTTCAAATTTGCCAAAAAATACCAGGTTAAGATCATTGCCACCAATGATTCACATTACCTGGACCAAGAGGACGCCGAAGCTCACGATGTGCTGTTGTGTGTAAATACAGGAGAATTTAAAAGCAAACCGATCTGGAAAGGCAATGGTTCTGGCTCAAAGGAATACCGATTTGGATTTCCCAATGATCAGTTTTATTTCAAAAGTCAGCAAGAAATGGGAGAGCTTTTTAAGGATGTTCCCCAAGCACTTGATTATACCAATGAAATAATCGACAAGGTAAATACTCCTAATTTGAAGCGAGACATCCTATTACCCAATTTCCCTTTGCCCAGCGGATTTAAGAATGCCGATGATTACCTGAAACATCTTACTCTGGAAGGAGCAAAATCGGCCCGACGGTATGACGGAATATCCCCTGAACTGCAAGAAAGGATTAATCTGGAACTAGGGGTTATCAAGGAAATGGGTTTTGCCGGTTATTTCCTTATCACCTCCGATCTAATCAATGCCGGGAAGAACATGGGTGTAATGATCGGCCCCGGGAGGGGTTCTGCTGCGGGTTCGGTGGTGGCCTATTGCACCGGTATCACCAATATTGATCCTCTCAAATACAACCTTCTATTCGAGCGTTTCCTCAATCCTGAACGCATCTCCATGCCTGATATCGATACCGATTTTGACGATGAAGGACGAGATAAGGTCATTGACTATGTAGTTGAAAAATATGGCAAAAGCCAAGTGGCCCAGATCATCACCTACGGAACCATGGCCGCAAAAATGGCCATTAGAGATGTCGCCAGAGTAATGGAATTGCCACTTCCTGAGGCCAACGTATTGGCCAAACTGGTCCCCGAACGACCTGGTATGACCCTAGAACAAGCCTATCAGGAAGTGAAGGAGCTCAATGATATAAGAAAAGGTTCGGATTTGAGGGCACAAGTGTTGAAAATGGCCAAAAAAATAGAAGGATCAATAAGGAATTCTGGCATCCATGCTGCAGGAGTGATCATTGCACCTAAAGATATCACCGAATACATGCCGGTTTCTACTTCCAAAGATTCGCACCTGTTAGTGACCCAATTCGACGGCAAAGTGGTGGAAGATGCTGGTATGTTAAAAATGGACTTCCTTGGGTTAAAGACCCTTACCATCATCAAGGATGCCTTAAAATTGATCAAAAAGAACAAAGGAGTGGAGATCGACATCGATCATATACCTCTGAATAATAAGAAGACCTTTGAATTGTATCAGATGGGCAATACCATTGGAACCTTTCAATTTGAATCGGCAGGAATGCGCAGATACCTGCAAAAGTTGAAACCCACCGATATCGAAGACCTCATTGCCATGAATGCCCTCTACCGACCAGGGCCCATGGATTATATACCCAACTTTATCAACCGCAAACATGGTAAGGAAAAAGTGGACTACCCCCATGAATTGCTGATACCTATACTAAAAAACACTTACGGCATCATGGTGTATCAGGAACAGATCATGCAAGCCGCTCAAATACTAGCTGGTTATTCCCTGGGACAGGCAGACTTGTTAAGGCGGGCCATGGGTAAGAAGATTTACAAGGAGATGAACAAGCAGCAAGAGGTCTTTGTAAAGGGTGCCAAAGAAAAACACAACATCGACAGAGCCAAGGCCGAGGAAATATTTGGCATCATGGAAAAATTTGCTTCTTATGGATTTAACCGGTCGCATTCCACTGCCTATTCCATCCTTGCCTATCAAACCGCTTACCTCAAAGCACATTATCCTGCCGAGTATATGGCTTCGGTGCTCACTCACAACCAGAGCAACATCGATAAGATCACCTTTTTTATGGACGAATGCCGTCGTCAGAATATTGAGGTTTTAGGACCGCATTTAAATGAAAGTGGGATGTATTTTGATGTAAACCAACAAGGACAAATACGTTTTGGTCTGGGAGCCATAAAGGGGACGGGAGAAGCGGCTGTTGAACATATCATTTCGGAAAGAGATAAGAAAGGACCTTATAAAAGTGTTTTTGATTTTGCCAGCAGGGTGAATTTAAGAGCGGTAAACAAAAAAACCTTTGAAAGCCTGGCTTTGGCTGGGGCCTTTGACTTTTTTGAAGATCATACCCGACGTCATTTTATCTACAAAGAAAATGATGAGCCCACTTTTATTGAGCGTATCATTCAGTATGGCAATAAAATACAAACCGAACAAAATGCAGCTCAGGCCTCACTGTTTGTTAATGGAAATGGAGCAGAAATGCCTTTACCCAAACCACCGGAATGTGAGCCTTTTCCCGATCTGGAAAAACTGAAAACTGAAAAAGAAGTGGTTGGATTTTATATTTCAGGGCATCCATTGGACCAGTTCAAATTGGAACTCCAAAGTTTTTGCACTTGTACTCTGGACCAAATTGAGCAATACAAAAAACAGGAAATCGCCGTAGCTGGCATTGTTACCAAAAGTCTGGAACGGTATCAGAAAAATGGTAAGCCTTTTGGATTATTTTCACTGGAGGATTATAAAGAAATTTTGGACATGGCATTTTTTGGTGAGGAGTATTTGAAATACCGACATCTCCTGCACGAAGGAAGTTTTATCTATGTAAAAGGCCGGGTGGAAGAAAGAATGGGTCAACCGGGGGTCTGGCAATTAATGCCCAAATCGGTTATGCTATTGAGCGAAATAAGGGAGAAATTATCTAAGGAATTCGCAGTGAACCTTCAAATAGAAAGCATTGATGAATCAGCGGTTAATCAATTGGAACAGATAAGTAAAGGACATCCAGGTCATTGCCAGCTAAAGCTCAACGTGTGGGATGTCAAGGAAAATATCAAAGTGGAGTTACTTTCCAGGAAATATAAGATCAATCCCACCAATGATTTTTTACACGAACTGGAGAAAATAAAAGGGATAAGCTACAAACTCAAAAGCAATTGATTTTATAGGAACTTTTTATAGTATATTTGCGTAATTATTACAAATAATTCCAATTCCCTTTAATTTTTTTTAGAAATGAGCAAACCCATAGAAATAACCGACAAAAACTTTGAAGAGATCATCAACTCAGAAAAACCTGTTTTAGTGGATTTTTGGGCAGAGTGGTGTGGGCCTTGTAAAATGATTGGTCCTATAGTAGAAGAATTAGCGGGAGAATATGATGGCAAAGCAGTAGTGGGAAAAGTAGATGTGGATGCTAATCCTGAGGTATCAGCCAAATTTGGTATTAGAAGCATACCTACTCTTTTGGTGTTCAAAGGAGGAGAAATCGTGGATAAACAAATTGGAGCAGTGCCTAAAGCGGTACTTAGTCAGAAATTAGATGCCCAGTTGGCCTAATTAAATATTCCTTGTCCTGAAAAGCCGCTTTCTGTGGCTTTTTTTATGCCTTAGAGCAAATTGTAGCATAAGGACAACTGTCGCATTTGGTCTTGTCCTCGGTCTCCATAAATGGTATATCAGGATTGAATATTTCTGTGATTAATGATTTCAATCGGTTTTCAAATTCCATCAGCATGGCTTGAGTTATTCCTCCCTGGCGTAATTCGCTAATACCAGCATTGACTTTCTGCAATTTGTATATGCCCACCTGCAAAAGTTCCACTCCTAGAGCATGGTGAACCAACAATGCATAATAAAGACCCTGGAATCCTGATCGATACTTTCCATCATCAAAATAATAACCGATATATTCAGAAATGTTTTGCTCTTGAGATTTCCTCAATGGTAGTAGATCTACAATACCGGTTTTGTAATCAATGATTGTGGTCAATCCGGCGGAACCACCTGCCTGATCGATCCGGTCAATCATGCCACCCAACTTCACTTCCTTCTCCCCCTCAATAGGTAGTTGGTAACTGAATTCCTTTGACTCAATGGCCTTTACCGAAAATGGTAATCGTCGTTTGTCATTCTGCACTACTTTTTTGACCAGATCTCTTATAATACTTTGATTGAGCAAATTACGGCCTTCCAGTACTTGATCTTCCCTTAAAAAATTTCTTTCCACAAGTTTCCTGGTGAGATGTTCCTGGATATGCTTGGGGTCGGACATGTTGTCCAGATCTTCCTTACTTAATTTTTTCCCTTGATATTCACTATAAAGAGACTCCAATAAGTCATGCACGATGATCCCAAATTCCTTGGGTCCCATATCCGAATGGTAAGTTTCATTTTCTTTTATTTCCGCCACATAGCGTAGGTAAAAGCGCAGCGAACAATCCAAATAGGTGGTAATAGCGGTGGGTCCCAGGAAACTGACTTTGTCTCCTCCCACTAAATATTTTTCAAGTATTTTTAAAATTTTTTCACTTTTCTGTATCTGGATATCCTCTTTGGCCGGAGCCAATTTAAATTGTGTACTATAAATAGACTGTGTCACTTTAACCATGGAGCTGTTCTCAAAAGAGTTGATCAATTGCAAAATGAACCTACTTTTTTCTCCCGATCCATCTACCGCCACTTCGGTATCATACAACAAATAAACTGTTTTAGCCCGTTGCAATAAACGATTAAAATGGTAGCCATATATGGCATCTTGGGTTTGATAGGTAGGTAAGCCAAAAGTTTTTCTCAGTGAGTAGGGTATGTAGGTATTTCCAAAGTTACTGGATGGTAGTTTGTTCTCATTTACCGAAAGAATGATCACATTCTCAAAATCCAATGCCCGTGTCTCCAAAAACCCCATTATCTGAAGCCCAATGATAGGCTCACCAGTAAATGGTACCCGAGCTTGTTGAAATGCTTCCTTCAGCAATTTAGCCAGTAACGAAAAACTCAAATTGATTTCAAAATGACTGAGTTTATCGGTTAACTGCTTAAGTTGTTTAACGAACTGAAAAATGATCTCCTGGTTAAACTCTGAATCCTGAGACATCTGTGGTGTTGCTTGCCTGGTTAGGTTGGTTAAAAACAATGCCAGATTGGTCAAAAAGTCCTTGACCTTTGATGTAGGTTCCAAGATCTTTAATATCAGATTATGCGAAATATGCGATTCAATGTCTGCAGTTTTGATCCATCGCAGGTTATTTTCGGCAATCCAGGTAAGCATTTTTATGCACTGCTGTGGAGCCAGCGATTGTATATGAGGAATTTTCAGGAACGATACCAGATCTTCTGCAAACAAGTATGCCTTTTTCTCCTGGCCTCGTTTGTTCACTTGGAATTTCACTAATGTCAAAGACAGGGTATATAAACCCGAATTCCTCAAAGGGTACCCCATGGTCACATTTACTTTTTGCAGATCCTGAGGTAACGAATAGAGTAGGGGAAAAAGAAGATTTTCATCGGCTAAAACAACCGCTGTTTTCTCCGGATTTAATTTTTCATGCAACACCCCTCCCGCCACCTTGGCTTGACCTACCGATTGAACGACACCAATTACCTGGATATCCTTAGGTTTTTCCACCATTTGGTTAATAATCCATCGGCTTTCAGGCCCGGACCATTTCTTACGATATCGCCTCAAAAAACGCCCAGCTTCTTGCTGATCATCTTCCAAATAGTGAGCATCCGCATCCCAATACAACCGGACCTTATTTATCCGGATCAATTGATCAAATAACAGCTCTTCGGATTTTGATAGTGCATTAAAACCACAAAAACAGATTAGATCGAAAGGAGGATCAAATACTTCATTCACCAGGCCATTACTTAATTCTCGATATAACATTCCTCCGTAAGACAACCCCTTTTGGTTCAGGTGGGACTTGAATCCAAAATAAACTTGTTTGACCAGCTGCCAGTT
>JAPUIM010000031.1 GCA_027297025.1 Bacteroidota bacterium
GGGAGAGGTTTTTTCATCCAGTGAATTGAGGTCGTCGGTAGTGGATTTTCCAAACAATATTTCCGAGGCTTTTACCGCCATGTCCAGGTCTGCCGGTGAATGTACCTTGGTGGTGATGTACCGGGCCAGGGCCTTTTGCAATTTTCTGAGGTGTGGTGCTTCCTTATGTTCTTTTTCCAGCTCCTCAATCTCTTTTTGACCCATCAAGGTAAAAATGCGGGTATAATTAGAAGCTTCCTCATCGGAGACATTGACCCAATATTGATAGAACTTATAGGGAGAAGTTTTTTCAGGATCCAACCATACATTTCCCTCCTCAGTTTTTCCAAATTTGGTGCCATCGGCTTTCTGGATCAATGGAGTAGTTAAAGCATACGCTTCTCCCTGGCATTTTCGTCTGATGAGTTCGGTACCGGTGACGATGTTTCCCCATTGGTCAGAACCTCCCATTTGAATCTTGCAATCCTTGTGAGTGTATAGCCAATAAAAATCATAACCCTGTACTAGTTGATAGCTGAACTCGGTAAATGAAAGTCCGGTTTCCAGCCGTTGTTTTACAGAATCCTTAGCCAGCATATAGTTGATAGGGATGTGTTTACCCACATCCCGGATGAAATCCAGGAAATTGTAATCTTTGAACCAATCATAATTATTTACCATTTCCGCCGAATTGGCTCCGCAGTCAAAATCCAGAAATTTTTCCAATTGGGCTTTGACTTTTTGAAGATTATTATCGAGCACTTCTTCAGATAGCAAATTTCTCTCCGCCGATTTGCCCGATGGATCTCCCACCATGCCGGTGGCCCCGCCTACCAACACTACCGGTTTATGACCGGCTTGTTGAAAATGCAGCAACGTCATGATCTGTACTAAGTTGCCAATATGCAATGAATCGGCGGTGGGATCAAATCCTATATAACCAGCTGTGACTTCTTTCTGCAACTGTTTATCAATTCCAGGCATCATGTCCTGGATCATTCCCCTCCATTGTAATTCACTAATAAAATCCCGCATTTTAGGTGGATGTAAATATTTCGCAGCAAATATAGAAACTTCAATGTATTAAATAATTATAAATTCATTCCACTGGTAAACAGGGATAAATTCATGGCGAATATGCAGCTATATTCACAATCATTTGTTATTTTACAAAGACACTTAACCACCAAATGTTATGGGTGATTTAAACGTAAAAATAGTTTCCAGTAAAGCTCAGCTGAATTCTTTTACCAAATTCCTACTAAAAGATGTGCAAGCTTTGGAGAATATGCTGGAAGGCGGTTGGTTCAATGAAACCCCTATCCATATTGGAGCCGAACAGGAGATATGCCTACTGGATACCCACTACAAACCAGCTCCGGTGTCTATGGAATTGTTGAAACACCTTTCTGATGACTTTACCACGGAATTAGCGAAGTTCAATATTGAAGGAAATCTGGATCCTCTGGAGTTCACCAAGGATTGTTTCAGTCGCCTGGAAACCAATATCAACAGATCGCTGGTAGAACTAAGGGAAGTGGCCAACAAACAGGATGTTGATTTTGTACTTACCGGGATCTTACCCACCATCCGTAAATTTGATTTAGCATTGGAGAACCTTACTCCATTGCGGCGTTATCATGCGTTGATAAAAGCTATCACTAAACTGCGGGGAAAAATTTATGAGTTGCGCATCACCGGAATTGACGAATTAAATATAAAACACGATTCTGCCATGCTGGAAGCCTGCAATACCAGTTTCCAGGTGCATCTACAGATTTGTCCTGATGACTTCGTGTGTAAATACAATATTTCACAAGTTTTAGTGGCTCCTGTATTGGCCATTGCTTCCAATTCGCCACTATTATTTGGTAAGCGGTTGTGGAGTGAAACCAGGGTGGCACTTTTCCAACAATCCATTGATACACGGGTAACCAGCGAACATCTCAGGGATAGGAGTCCCAGGGTCACTTTTGGAAATAAATGGCTGGAGAATTCCATATTGGAACTTTATAAAGAAGACATTGTAAGGTTCAGGGTGATGTTAATGACTGACATCAAGGATGATGTGCTCAAACAAATGGAAGAAGGTATTACACCCAAGTTAAGCGCCTTGACGATCCATAACTCCACAGTTTATCGATGGAACCGACCTTGTTATGGCATAAGCCCCAATGGTAAACCTCACTTGAGAATTGAAAATAGAGTACTCCCGGCTGGGCCCTCCGTAGTGGACGAAGTAGCCAATGCCGCCTTCTGGCTGGGACTAATGACCTCTTTTGAAAGTATCTGCAAAGATGTGACCCAAAAAATGGACTTTTCCGATGCAAAAGCCAATTTCCTCGCCGCCTCCAGGATTGGATTGGATTCAGAAATATCCTGGATAAATGGAAAGAAAATAGGCATCTCCGAATTGATCAAAAAGGAATTACTTCCCTTGGCCAGAGAGGGATTGAAAATGCGGAAAGTTAATAAGGCCGATATTGATAGATACATGGAGGTGATCGAGGAAAGAAACCAGTCCAGGAAAAATGGCACCCAATGGATCCTGGGATCCTATACCAAACTCTTAAAAGAGACTACCCGGGAGGAATCGACCGTTGCTATTACCGCAGCCATGGTACAGAACCAAAAGAAAGGGATCCCCATCCATCAGTGGGACTTGGCCAGTATTGATAGTATTCATGAGTACCGGCCAACCAGTATATTAGTGGAAGAGTTCATGACCACCGACTTGTTCACCGTTCACCAGGATGATATACCCGAACTGGTAGCCGATAT
>JAPUIM010000310.1 GCA_027297025.1 Bacteroidota bacterium
CCTACAGTTACCCGGGTGGTTCCGTGCAAGTCAACAGCTACCTTTTCAATCATCATTTCCACTAAATCCATCATCCACTTATAGTCCTTATAGGCAACGTATAACTCTACCTGTGTGAATTCCGGATTGTGGTTTCGGTCCATGCCTTCGTTTCTAAAATCCTTGGCAAATTCAAACACCCCATCAAACCCTCCCACTATTAATCGTTTCAAATACAACTCATTAGCTATTCGTAGGAATAATGGTATATCCAGCGTATTGTGATGGGTTTTGAAGGGCCTGGCTGCCGCTCCTCCATAGATAGGTTGCAAAATTGGGGTTTCTACCTCAAGATATCCCTGATCACTAAGAAAAGTCCTGATAGAGTTGATCAGTTGGGTACGTTTTCTAAATGTCTCCTTGACCTTGGGATTCACTATCAGGTCAACATACCTTTGGCGGTACCGTTGTTCAGGATCAGTAAAAGCATCGTAGGTTTTGACCATCCCCTGTTCATCTTTAGCCTCTTTAACAATAGGCAAAGGTTTTAAGGATTTTGTTAATAACTGGAGTTCATTCACATGAATTGAGATTTCACCCATTTTGGTAGTAAATACAAATCCCTTTACTCCAATTATATCACCAATATCCAGCAACTTTTTAAAGACGTCATTGTAAAGGGATTTATCCTCTCCGGGACAAATATCATCCCTTCTAATATAGATCTGGATTCGGCCGGTTGCATCTTGTATTTCCGCAAATGAAGCTGACCCCATAATCCTTCTACTCATCAGCCTGCCTGCCAGACTTATATTACTATAATCTGTCTTTCCCTTGTCATAATCCTGATGAATATCACTGGTGGTTACATTAATCTCAAATAAATCAGCAGGGTAAGGTTCAATGCCTCTTTTTATTAACTCCTCTCTAATTTCCCTCCGCCTAATTTCTTGTTCGCTCAATTGCATGGTCGCTTTTTTAGAAGGTTGCAAAAATAACTATTATTATGATTTGTAAAAAAGAGAGAAATCAGGGTGATGACTGTTTCCTTCGTGAAATTTCCATTTTAACCAAAGTCAATTCACGCCCACTCTGACCAGAGATGGAGGTGTTTTCTTCTGCCCTTCTAAACAGATAGGGCATTACCGCAGTTAAAGGTCCATAAGGCACATATTTAACCACATTATATCCTGCATGTGCCAGGTTGAAGGAGATATGGTCGCTCATGCCATACAATTGAGCAAAATACACCCTTTTGTCATCATTCCTCAGTCCTTTTTTCTTCATTAATTCCATCAAGAAATAATTACTGTACTCATTGTGAGATCCACAGCATAGAGATATTCGCTGACAATTTTCGATGCAAAAGGCTAAAGCCTGGTTATAATCATTATCAGTAGCATCTTTATTTGGCTGCATAGGGTCCTCATACCCCATATCCTTGGCTCGTTTTCGCTCTTTTTCTATATAGGCACCTCTAACCAATTTTGCTCCCAGGAAAAAGCCCTCCTTATTAGCCTGCTCCAGAGCATGTTGTAAATTTCCTAAAGTATCCTTTCGGTATAATTGGTAAGTATTCCATACAATAGCTTTCTGTTGATTGTACATGGCCATCATTTCATATACCATTTCATCAATTACGTCTTGTATCCAGGTTTCTTCGGCATCGATCATTATAGGCACATGGTGATCATAGGCACTCTGGCATAATTTGTTTATCCTCTGCTTAATATTTTGTAAAGCTTGTTGCTGTTGGGAATCTAACGGGTCTCCAATTTGTACATTTTCCAACAGCTTGGTTGATGCTATTCCTGAAATTTTAAACACACAAAAAGGTATACTTGCGGTTTTACTGGCATTTTCCACCGTTCTCAAAATCTCTTGGGCAGTGGCCTCGAATCCCATTTCATCTTTGCCACTCTCTACCGAATAATCAAGGATAGTTTCTACATTATACTTTGCCAGTTCCTCAACGGTGGGTTGGCTTAGAGTTATATCCTCTCCTCCGCAAAAATGTTCATATACTGTTTTTCTGATTAGCCATTTTATCGGTAAATTTAATTTTAGTCCTGCCTTTGCTAGTCCGGTACCCACTTTAGCAATAAATTGATTGTCAACACTGGCAAAAATGAAGTACATTTTCTTCAATTCAAAGTCTGATTTTGAAGAAAAAGCAATTGATGTATTTTCAAACGAAACAGTAGTATTTTCCTCCATTCAACTTAAAAGTTTGTCTACTAAATATAGCTATATTTGAAATAATGAAATATTAATAAGTAATACACAACCATTATTTGACGTTTTGAAATGCTTCCTGATCATATAGTTCTAACTGATGACCTGCAAGAATCGATTTCAGGGGCGTTAACTTCTTGGGAAAAATCCAAAGTGGGGGTGTTGGTAGATGAAAATACGGAGCAACATTGTTATCCCTTGATTGCCCAATATCTACCGGAACACCAGCTATTTTCTATAGTTAGTGGAGAAGTCAACAAAAATCTGAATACCTGTGAGCGAATTTGGGATTTTATGACCAAGGCAGGTTTTGAAAGATCATCACTTCTAATCAACCTGGGGGGAGGAGTTATTGTGGACATGGGTGGATTTTGCGCAGCTACCTATAAAAGGGGTATCCATTTTATGAATATACCTACCACCTTATTAGCTCAAGTGGATGCCAGTATCGGAGGCAAATTGGGAATAGATTTTGATGGTTATAAAAATCAAATTGGCCTATTTCAAGAACCTGATCGAGTCATTGTTTACCCTGATTTTATCAAAACCTTAAACCCCAGGGAACTTAGAGCCGGCTTTGCGGAAATCATCAAACATTGTTTGATCGCCGATTTGGATTACTGGAGGAAACTGAAGGATAATAATTTGGAAAATCAAGATTGGCCTTCTCATATTCTGCATTCCATCCAAACCAAATACCAGGTAGTTGAACAAGATTTTAAAGAAAAAGGATTAAGAAAGATACTCAACTTTGGACATACTATAGGTCATGCCATAGAAACCTGCTTATTGGGTGGACCTAAGTCTATCCTTCATGGAGAAGCAGTGGCTGTAGGTATGGTGTCGGAGGCCTACCTGGCCCATTTAAAAACCGGGTTATCTCAATCCGAATTGGAAGATTTGACCACCTACATTATTCAGATTTTTGGTAAGATCACTCTAGGTCCGGAGTTGACTCAAAGAATTGTAGAAGTGGCCCGGCAGGAT
>JAPUIM010000311.1 GCA_027297025.1 Bacteroidota bacterium
CCGGTATCCGGTAAGGCAGGGCTGGGGAAGAGAAATAGAGGATTTGGATGAAAACAAATACCGTTACCTGCTGAAAAGACATATACATAGCACCATGTTCCATCCCAAACTCAAGTATCACACCATCCACCTCCATTATATCTATGATCGCAAAGCACATAAAAATTTTATGATATCCCGAAAATTCGATATCCTGGAATGGATTATCAAAGATCACTGAAGCCAAAGCCAGGGATAATTGTCTAAGTCCGCAGTATTCCAGTCAAAGCCAGTTCAATTTTCAGTGCGTCCAAAAAGCGGTTAATGCGTCTACCTATAAAAGAAATAGTACATGTCATATATTCAAACATTCATTTTTGGGACAACAATTGCCTTATCTATTGGTCCGATAGCAATTTTGATCCTTAATCAAAGCATTAACTGTGGACTTAAAAATGGAGCATTGTGTGGATTGGGAGCTGCAATGGCAGATTTTACCTACGCTATATTTGCTTTTACCGCCGGGAATTTCCTTTTTTCTCTTTTAGAGAATAATAAAGAAAGCATTCCATTGATTTCATCGGCCGTTCTTGTCATTTTTAGCCTTTGGATGATTTACTCCGCTTTAAAAAAACCTTCCTCCGATACTGATCGAAAATATACATTGACTTGCGATTGGCCATTTACAACTACTTATGGGTTAACCATAATCAACCCATTGACCATAATTGTTTTTGCAGGTTTTGTGGGTTTATTGGAACTTGATGGAGCGGTTAATATCTTCCTGCATGCGTTAGTGATATTAATTGCCAGTCTGCTAGTCCAAACACTGATAGCCTTCGCTGGTAGTAAATTAGCCCATTTCATTTCCAAGCCAAGCACCCTGTTGTATTTTAACCTAGCAAGTTCATCCGGGATTATGATCCTAGGTATTTCAAAATTGTTCTAAAAAATTATGGGCAATGAAAATTTGGGTAAAAATAATAAACAGACCTACCCAAAAATCAATGCTCTTAAAACCATATTAAAAATTTTAGAATGGGAAAAAACGGGTGAGCATCTCATCTAATTGGGTGCGCCAGGCTTCAATATTGTGACCTTCTGAAATTTCCATATAGGTAAAATCAACTCCCGAATTTTCAAAATATTTTTTGAGCCTCAAAGCATCCGGATACCAGATGTGATCATATATCGCCCCTAGCATATACACCTGGGTGGGTGGAGTGTGTGAATTGGTTAGGAATTCAATAAATTCCTGAAGATCCGAGGGAAAAATGGCCGGTGAGAAGACCCCACACTTACCAAATTTATCTAAACTATGGGCAATTGATAGAGCCGATAATCCGCCCCTGGAACCACCTATGATCCCTCGAAATTGTTTATCCGATAAGGTCCTATAATTTCGATGGATGTGCGGTATCAATTCCCGATCAATATAGTTTTTGTAATCCTCGTCTCTTCGGTACTCTTTTCCCCGGATGACCGGATCATCAAATACTGCTATTAAGGGTTTTATCTTTTTGTTATGGATCAAGTAATCCAATATTTGACGGACCCTGCCCAAGTCCAGGTAATCACTTCCATCATGTAGATAAATGGTCGGTAAACTATCGGTTGCGGTTTCATAACCAGGAGGCGTATAAATATGAATGGTACGTTCATGGTCCATGATTATGCTTGGAAATAGCTGTTTCTCCACCTGCCCTACTGGAATAGCTTTGTCAGCCATTAATTCCGCACTGACCTGGTATCCAGGCATGGTTATTTCAGAATAGGGCTGCCCAAACCGGGTACCTATTTGAGAATTTAGTGGATCATTATAGGTAGTATCTCCCCTATTGAATTGATAGAGCACCCGGCTGTCGGGCAATAATTCTTTTTGAAAATAGTACCAGGAAGTACCGGGAATTGAATGCATTTGCCCCAAGGTTGAATCAGCTACGTACCTGGGATGTAAAAAACCGTTGAAATCCGCCAGTAGATGTGGTGATTGGGAAGTATATCCTTTTGCCAAAAATATCACCTTATTATCTTCCAGGATTGGGAGCCTAATTTGGGACTCTATAAATGCCTCTATTACAGCCGTTTTTGCTGATTTCGGTTGGTTTTCAAGTAAATTTAAAAAATCCTGAAAATTTGAGGGTGTTTGGGCCAATAAGGGGAGAAAAACAATACCACATAGGACAGCCAGGAGATTCCGCATATTTAAAATTAGCCGATTTGAAGGCTAATTAAGTTCCTTTTAGACCAGTGTAGGGAAACTGGGGCCATAAAACCTATTTCCCACTACAAGTGGTTCTGTTACCAAAACCCTTGATGCACCACTCGGGCCTCATCTTCCAACAGGGGTCCCTCCACTTTTACATCCCTACCACCTCGATTTAATATTTCTCTGCAGGGAATATCCAGCACGGTTGCGCCATCTTCTTTCCCAGCGATCTGGTAAAAACCATCCTTGCTCAAGCCATACACCAATCTTCCTATGCCTCCCCAAAATATGGCAGCCGCACACATCACACAAGGCTCACCGCTGGTATAAATAGTGCATTGGTTTAAGAACTCTTTTTCAAATTTCCCGGAAGCCTTTCGGATTAGATTGATCTCGGCATGGGCCAAACTATCTTTATCGGTGATCACCGAATTCTCTCCTTCCAATACCACATTTCCCTCTTGGTCTACTAAAATGCATGCGAAAGGAAGATTGCCATTCTGCTTGGACCTTTGTGCAATCTGGATAGCCTTGCGGATAAATTGCCTATCTTCATCATTCATGGTTTTATTTATTTCTTGTATAATTACTTTGGAGTAAAGTTGATAATCTATATTCACCTCAATATAAAACTTCTTGGTTCAGGCTTGAAATTCCCAGACTAAAATGACTAAGTGC
>JAPUIM010000312.1 GCA_027297025.1 Bacteroidota bacterium
CCGATATGTTCCCGCCGGTAAGGCCATCCAAGGCCCGGGCAAATACCAGCAAAAGTAGGGGGAGGGTGATGATGAAACTGCCCACTACTCCTGACTCCACTGAGGTGATGCTTTCAACCGGCACGATCAGTGCCACAATGAAAATCATCCAAGCGATCAAGGTACCGGCCTGACTGATCATCAAGATCTTCTTTCTGCCGTAGCGATCGGACAACCTACCCAGGATGGGTGCCCCAAAAAACTGGAAAGCAGGATAAATGGACCCTACCAAGCCGTATATAAACTCATTTCCCCCAAAACGGTTCACTAGGAATACCAGGAAGGGCATTATGATGCTGTAACCCAACATTCCAATAAAATTGACCATCAACACTGGATAGAGTGGGATATCTGTGGTTTTGGAGAGGTTGTTGTTGGACATGAAAAAATAATGGCATTCTAAAAAAGTGAAGTTAATAAAATTAGGCGGAGTCTAATTAATCGAAAGAGTTCTTTTATTCTTTTTCTTGCAGGATGGATTCTCCTTACAGTCTACCTTTGTGACCCTGAGGAAGGGGCTATAGAATTAGGCTTCTTTTAGCGGAGATAGGAAAAGATCAATAATCTAATTTGATTAAATACACATGGTTATAATGCAAGTCATCATCCCATTTCTTCTCATAACTCACCAACACTCCATCTTCCATTAGCCATATGTCATCATCGTCATCGATTTTCAAATGTTTGCTGTCGCCAATCTTTAATTCACTATCTCGGTTGATATACCAATCAGTATATTCGACTTCCCGTTCGTCAAAGATTTCACAAGTGACCCGAAGCCGGTGGTTGGAAAGGAATTCGAAACGTATATCCACTTCTTCCATTATATTTTCTACAAGATCAGTTACTGTTCTGGCTATGAACCTTCCAAGCGCTGATTCTTCGTCCCATTCTTCTTCAAAATGTTCCTCAGTTAAGTCGATCACCAATTTCCATTGCCCTTCCAGATCATCCTCATTCACTTGGTTTTGGGCCATCAGACCTAGGGTGAAACCAACCAACAGAAATAACGTTAAGCTTAAAGTTTTCATTATACTATATTGTTATGCAAGGTAGTAAGCTATATATAATAGCGTAGATGAATGATAAAGGTTACACTATTTGACAGAATTTTGTTATTTAGGGCAAATCCATTTTTTAAGAAATTGGAAAAAACTTGGGCGGTGATTTTTGATATGGATGGGGTACCGGTCGATAATAATCCATTTTCATCAAAAGGCATGGAAAATATTTTTCCAAAAATATGATTTTGAGTTGAGCCAAGAACAATATAGAAATCAAATTTACGATAGAACCAACCGGGGTGTCTTGGAATTATCTTCTGAGCTTTTTCACCTGCACCTTTGTAGTTAACTTGGACTTGGCGCTGCCCCGGATGCTCCCTGTAATGGGTACTGAATGATCGGGATTGGCTGTAGTTACCACTGCAATATGGTTGTTTTGCACTGCCAGACCTATCATGGAATCAAATCCCTTCCAACCCCCTCCGGGGATGTATACTTCAAACCAGGCATGCAATTCATGGCCCCGGGCGGAAGGTACATAAAGATAACCACTAACGAATCTGGAAGCGATCCCTACATTCCGGCAAATGGCCATAGCCAGAACTGTTAGATCCCTGCAGGATCCCTTTTTTTCTTTAATTGTTTGTTCAGGTGGGTGGGGCTTTCCACTATGTCTGCGGGTTTTTTTGAACAATTGATAAATGCGCTGCACCAATTCCGAAACAAATTTAATGGTTTGTCCAGAGGATGACTGGATGATTTCTTGGGTGAACAGTTTTAATTGAGGAGTAGAAGAAATGGGTTCTAAATTTGGACTGATAATGGAGTATATATTTTCAGGATACTTGAATCCCAATTGGGTGAACTCGTCGGGATAAACAACAAAATCATAGGGATTAAAATGTGGTACCTCCATCTTGCAGTGGCTAGATACAATCAACTGTGAATGTAATCCCTCGAACCAACAAAAATGTGATTGGGTGCCTTCCAGATCTATTTGTTCGGATAGATTGACCGGTTGAGGTTGAATGTCCAGGTCAAAGGAAACCAGTTTTTGAAGGTGGTTGGTCTTAGGTTTAAAACGAAGAGTTTGGGGTTCCAGGAACACCGGAGAATCAAACTGATAGTTGGAGTAGTGGGAAATTTCGAAAATCACCTCAATGCTAGTTGCTCACTCTTTCCTGTAACTTGTCAAACACCTTTTGCATCCACTCATCAGGGATGTTGTTGATATACTCGGTCAGACTGTCGTTCCAGATTTTGGAAATAAATCGCAATTCATCCTTCTCATACCGCTGCATGACAATATTAAAACTGTCTTTTTTGTAGATAATCACGTCTATGGGAAATTCCACATCATTGGAGCTAAGCCTGGTAGCATCAAATGAAAGAAAACCGGTCTTAAGAGCAAATTCAAGACTAGAATCAAAATTTATGGTCCGGTCCAAAATGGGTTTACCATACCCGGTATTGCCTATGATGGAGAAGGGTGTTCCTTCCCCCACCTCAATCCAGTTGCCCTGGGGATACAACATAAAAAGTTTATGGTCATCATCGTCTTCCAACTGCCCACCCACCAGGGCGGAAAGGTCAAAATTATACCCGGCATCTTCTATGGAATTCTTATCCTCATCAGCCACTCTTTTCACCTGTTCTCCAAAGGCATTCACCGCCTTGTACAATTTATTAAAGCTCTCATCCCGCTCGGCAATGGCCTCCTTAAAATAGGTGAGGGCCTTATCCCGGACCGAACGTAACCCCGAAGTCATGATGAATAATGAGTGTTTATCCCGGTTGTGCAGGTACAGTTTACGGGCCTTGGTGGTCTCTCTTCCCGAGGTTATACGGGTATCGGCGATGCCCACAATTCCACTACGGGTACGGATGGCTAAACAATAGGTCATTATCTAATATTATTTCAAATTCTCCTTTATGGCAAAATAGGTTTCAAATATAGCATCTGATACAGAATTGATCTTAAACTGCAAATTGTCCAGGTATTCATGTAGTCCAAATTCCAATATATCTTCAGTAGATGCATATTCTATTTCAGACCGCACATTGCCAATCCTTTTTTCAGCCTCATTCTTAAACCCTATGTTAGGGGTTTCGGAGATAGCATGCAAAGATTTTTCCGCTTCGGTTAAGCAATGAAGGATAGACCTGGGGAAAATGGGATTCAATACCAGGTACTCTATAATATGGAACGATTGTATCCTTCCATAACATTGCCGGTACATATTATAAGCACTCACTGATTTCAATAAAGCTGACCAATGAAGCATATCCAAGGGACTTCCCACCGAATCCACCGAGGGTAATAAATAATGGTATTTAACATCCAGGATCCGGGAAGTCTTATCCGCCCGTTCCAAACACCTGCTCACTTTACCAAAATGCCAGCCTTCGGTTTGGGCCACGGTGGAATCGTTGATACCGAGGTTCAACTGGCACCCTTTTTTTATGTCAGTAAAGATGAGTCGCGGGTCCATTTTGTTCCAGGATTTCCTGGCAGTGTAATCCTTGACCGTGAGGTATAGATTATTGATATTCGTCCATACCTCGTTGGTAAGATGCTCCCTGATAGTCCTGGCATTTTCCCTTGCATTATTCAAACAGGAATATATGGAATTGGGATTTCTCTGATCAAATCCCAGGAAAAAGATGATATTATTCTTGGTGGGTTTGTTGTGTAATTGCTGAAATAATTCCCAGTCCCCTAATGCTACCAACAAAGGTTTCCATTGTTCGGTTAAATCCGGAGGAAGGTCCAGAGCAAGATTGAAATTCACATCAATGAATCTGGAGCTGTTTTCGGCCCTTTCAATATAGCGATGTAACCAATAAATGGAGTTTGCAACGCGACTTAACATGCCTATTTATCCGTTCAAAAAATCAATTCAAAACCCAGGTATCTTTACTACCACCCCCTTGGGAACTATTTACTACTAAGGATCCCTTCTTCAGGGCTACCCGGGTCAATCCTCCGGGTACTACTTCAATATTTTCACCGTACAAAATATAGGGCCTCAGGTCAACATGCCTGCCCTCGAAATGATCATCAATAAAGGAGGGTACCTTCGACAATGAAATGGTGGGTTGGGCAATATAATTCCTGGGATTTTTCTTTATCCTTCCTTTAAACATCTCATGTTCTTTCTTAGAGGATTTGGGCCCGATAAGCATACCATAACCCCCGGCAGCGTTGGTTTCCTTCACCACTAAATCTTTGATGTTATCCAGCACATAATCACGTTCTTTTTTCTCAGAACATAGATAGGTGGGCACATTAGGCAAAATCACCTCCTCGTCCAGGTAATATTTTATGATCTTGGGAACATAAGCATATACCGCTTTATCGTCGGCTACACCGGTCCCTGGGGCGTTGGCCATAGCGATATTCCCTTTTTTATAT
>JAPUIM010000313.1 GCA_027297025.1 Bacteroidota bacterium
TCAGAGGACGTGACCAAAAAGACAGGCGTTGATTTTTCCCAATTCGTAATGCATGAAATGGAGATCCGTGGAAAGAACAAGCCAATGTCCCTTTATGAGGTGACAGATGCTAAGGAGGTACCGATATGAGCCATCCATGGGTAGGCTTATACCTAATTCTCCATCAAGTAGGCTTTGATAAATTCATCAAGATCACAATCCAGCACATTTTGTACATCCGAGCGCTCCACCAAAGTGCGGTTGTCTTTGACCATTTTGTAGGGATGGAGTACGTAGTTGCGGATCTGGGAGCCAAAGTCAATCTTCTTTTTACCGCTCTCTACCTTGTCTCGCTGTTCATTGCGTTTATCTATTTCCTGCTGGTACAGACGGGATTTCAACATATTGAGGGCTTTGTCCTTATTCTGTAGCTGTGAGCGCTCCTGTTGGCATTCCACAACAAAACCGGAGGGTGCATGCCGCAGTCGTACCGCGGTCTCCACCTTGTTCACATTTTGCCCCCCTGCACCGCCTGAGCGGTAAGTTTCCCAAGTAATATCCGCTGGATTGATCTCGATATGGATGCTGTCGTCCACTACCGGGTAGGCAAACACCGAAGCAAAGGAGGTATGTCGGCGGGCGCCGGAATCGAAAGGGGAAATGCGCACCAAGCGGTGTACCCCGATCTCGGATTTGAGATAACCATAAGCGAAATCCCCGTCTATTTCCAGGGTGGCGGATTTGATGCCGGCGGTTTCACCGGCTTGATAGTTGAGTTGTTTCACCGAAAAGTTTTTGCGTTCGCCCCACATGGTGTACATCCGCAGCAGCATTTCCGCCCAGTCCTGACTTTCGGTACCCCCAGCCCCCGGATTGATCTCTATGATGGCACTCAATTGGTCCTCTTCACTGCTCAACATCTTTTTAAATTCCAACTCCTCCAGGGTCTTTAACAGCTTTTGAAACTCTTCTTCCAACTCCTGTTCCTGCACTTCACCAGCTTCATAAAATTCATATAAGGTTTCAAGGTCTTCACAAAGACCATTCACCCGGGCGAAACTATCGGTCCAGATCTTTTTGGATTTGATGATTTTGAGAATGGTTTCTGCGGCTTTGGGGTCGTCCCAGAAATTGGGTTGTGCGGTTTGTTTTTCCTCCTCCTCTATTTTCGCCAGTTTGACATCATAGTCAAAGATACCCCCTCAAGGCAGTAACGCGGGCCTTTACTTCTTTAAGTTGGTCTTGGTTCATGTGGGCAAATTTACAGAAGAGGGGTTGGAAAAACTAAACCCTATAGATCCAGCCATGTTTATCCTCCGCTTTACCGGTTTTGATATCATCCAATTCCTGATGGGCTTTGTTGCAGAACTCCCAGGTTTCCACCGAGGGCAAATGGTAGTCTTCTCCATCAAACCCAATGGTATCAATAGGGGCTACCGTGGCTGCGGTACCTGCCCCGAACGCTTCTTCCAAACGGCCTTCCCTGGCTGCCTGGATTACTTCTTGAACTTCTACAAGTCTTTCTTCCACTGGCAATCCCCAATCCCGGGCCAAGGTAAGAACACTATCGCGGGTTAATCCCTTGAGAATGGTATTATTGGTAGGGGCGGTTATCAACTTACCATCAATTTTAAATATGACGTTCATGGTCCCTGCCTCCTCGATATAACGATGGTCCCTGGCATCGGTCCAGAGCAGTTGGTGATATCCTTGTTCCTGAGCCAATTTGGCGGGATACAATGCAGCTGCATAATTTCCAGCAGCTTTGGCAAAGCCGGTACCACCTTCACAGGCGCGGGTGTATTCGGTTTCAATTTTTACCCTCAGCGGCTCCGAGTAATAACCACCGGCAGGCGAAGAGATGATCATAAATTTGTAGGTGTCGGAAGGGCGAATTCCGATATATTCATCGGTAGCAAAAATAAACGGTCGCACATATAAAGAAGTACCTGGTAAATCAGGCACCCAATCCTTGTCCAATCGCAATAACTCAGTCAAACCGCCTATAAACAATTCTTCCGGCAACTCGGGAATGCACATCCTTTTCGCTGATATGTTTAAGCGTAAAAAGTTGTCGAATGGACGAAATAACAACACATCACCTTCTGGGTTTTTATAAGCTTTCATTCCCTCAAAAACCGACTGCGCATAATGTAATACCGTATTGGAAGGACTTAGGTGGAGTAGATCATACGGTTCAATCCGGAATTTCCCCCACTCTCCATCCGAGTAATCGGCAATAAACATATGATCGGAATATTCCTTGCCAAATTTAAGGTTTGTGAAATCCACATCGGTTACCCGGCTTTGCTGTACCGTAGTTTTTTCTATTTCAAGGGTTGCTAACATATCATTCATCTTAAACGAAATTTTGCCGGAAAAGAGAGACAAAATTAAGAAAAAAAAGCATCATCGCCAAACGATCGTTAGGTAAGGGAAATCATCAAATACCTACTACTTACGAGGTATCCAGGGGACTTCCTCCGCATTCAATTCCTGGGCTATTTTTCGCCCCAGTACAAAAAAGTAATCCGAAAGCCGGTTCAGGTAAATGATGACCAGGTCCTCCACCTGTTCGCTTTCCTTTAATTTAATCACCAGGCGTTCGGCCCTGCGACAAACACAGCGAGCCAGATGACAAAAAGACACCGACTGATGACCTCCGGGCAATACAAAGTTTTTCATGGGGGGGAGTGATTCCTCCATCTGATCAATGGCCTGTTCCAAAGTTGTTACATCATCTTCCTGCAAGTCAGGCCTCTTCACCTTGGAATCTGGCGCTTCAGCTGCTAACGAAGCTCCAATAGTAAATAGTCGCTCTTGAATACTGATTAAAAATTCCTGGCGATAGGTATTGACCACCTGGTCTCGTAATAATCCCATGAAAGCATTCAGCTCATCCACCGTGCCATAGGCATTGATCCGATCATGTGACTTGGAGACCCTTCTCCCTCCTAACAAAGAGGTGGTGCCAGAATCTCCGGTTTTAGTATATATTTTCATAAGCTAATGGCTACTGAAAGCCGTTAATCTTGCCATATTGATTTTGTTCATTTTTTATTCAATTTGTCGGAGCTGATCAATCCATCATTAAGATGTATGATCCTTTGTGCAAAATGAGCGATATCATTCTCGTGGGTGACCACTATTATGGTATTGCCTTTTTGATGTAACTCCTGGAATAACTCCATAATGCCAAAAGATGTCTTAGAATCCAGATTTCCGGTGGGTTCATCGGCCAGTATGATCGCAGGGT
>JAPUIM010000314.1 GCA_027297025.1 Bacteroidota bacterium
GATAGGGTTTGTATCGCGTAGATCAAATAGTCCAAATACTGGATTTCAGCAATGGGTTTTAGTCCTCGCATAGCCAATCCTATACCCTCTCCAATGATAGCAGACTCCCTTATTCCGGTGTCCATGACTCTCAATTCGCCATGTTTTTTTTGCAAACCTGCAAAAGCCTGATTGACATCGCCAATCTTACCCACATCTTCACCAAATGCAACCACCCGCGGATCATTGGTCAATGCAGCATCAAAATTTGCCTGTAATATTTCCCGGCCATCCACTAATTTGGATTGTTCAGAGTAAACTGGCTTGATCTCGGAAATATTAAGGGCCGATTCAGGGGATTGACTATAAAGATAAGAACTGTAGCGATCATAGTTTAGCTCCATTGTCTTCTCTAACCATTGCTGTAATTCGGTTTTGGCTTCAACTTTTTCCTTTCTTACCAGCCGCAACGCCTTTTTAACTGTACCTACGGTGTCCATCCTTATAGGCGCCAAGGTTTTTTCAAGTCCTACCTTTAGATTTCCTATCAACTGTCCATTGACGCTTTGTTGACTCAATCTTTCCATAATGAGACAGGCTTCGCGTTGCTCCGATTTAATGTCAGCTATAAACTCTTTCCAAGCTTTATTTTTGGCATCCTTGGCACTTTGTTTAGCTTCAATTTCGATTAGGTCCAATTGCTCGGCAGCAACCAAATCCTGATCCAAAATCCATTCCCGCATTTTGCTTATGCAATCGAACTCCTTCTCCCATTCCAATCTTCTAGTAGATTTATACCTTTCATGAGAACCCGAGGTTGAATGCCCTTGAGGCTGGGTCATTTCTTTTACGTGAATCATCACCGGCACGTGTTCATTTCTGGCAATTTTCTCGGCCTTCTTAAATGTTTTATATAAAGCATCATAATCCCACCCCTTTACCACGAAAATCTCATAGCCAGGACCATCCTTATTTCTGCGGAAGCCCTCCAAGGCCTTGGAGATATCTTGTTTGGTAGTGTGGTACTTTTGAGGTACCGATATACCGTAGTCATCATCCCAAATACAGATAATCATAGGAATCTGTAATACTCCAGCGGCATTAATGGACTCCAAAAAAATACCCTCAGAGGTGGAGGCATTGCCGATAGTACCAAATGCTATTTCATTACCATTAATGGAAAAATCAACATAATCTTTTAATTCTGGGTTTTGCCTGTATAGCTTTGAAGCGTAAGCCAAGCCCACTAATCTTGGCATCTGGGCGGCAGTGCAGGAGACATCGGAAGAGGAATTTTTACGGGAAGTTTGAGGAAGCCATAACCCATTGTCATCCAACAATCGCGTGGCAAAATGACCATTCATTAATCGTCCGGCAGAGGCAGGCTCAGCCTTTACATCGGTATGGGCATATAGTTGGGCAAAGTACTGTTGTACCGTGAGCTCGCCAATGGAAAACATGAAAGTCTGGTCGCGATAATAACCTGAACGAAAATCTCCATTCCTAAATACTTTGGCCATTGCCACTTGAGCCACTTCTTTCCCATCCCCAAAAATCCCAAATTTGGCTTTACCCATAAATACTTCTTTCCTTCCCAGTAAACTTGCCTCTCGACTTTCATTGATTATTCTATAATCGTTTAGAATCTCAGCAATTTTGAGATCGGCTTTTGATATGGTTTTCGTCACTGTCAAAGAAAAAAGATTACCCCAGAACCTTGGCTAATGAACTGCAGGATCTTAACAAAAATAAAGTAAAAAGGTGAAGGTGTCAAATAGAAGAATTAACCCTGTATTTGATTATTGTTTGATGAATCACGTCACAATAATACGAAATATGGGAATTTGTTCATTTTCTAAAACAAACGATTGAATTCAGCAGAAACTAGGAAATTTTATTATGCCACCATTTTTTTTATTAAACTTCAGTTTGAAAAAGCATAAGTTTTGAATCATTTTCATATTATACAACACTTATTATATTTGTAGAGAACAAAACATCAATCCCATGATCATAGGCGTTCCCAAAGAAATTAAAAGTGATGAAAACAGGGTGGCACTTACACCAGCCGGAGCCAAAGAACTAGTCAAAAGAGGCCACACTGTAAATATCCAGTCAACAGCCGGTGATGGTAGCGGTTTTAAGAACGAAGAATATGAATATGCTGGGGCCTCCATGCTACCCACAATTGAATCAGTTTACGAATCAGCTGAAATGATAATAAAGGTAAAAGAACCTATTGAACCAGAATACAGCCTGATTAAAAAGGACCAACTAATTTTCACTTATTTTCATTTTGCTTCCTATGAACCACTGACAAAGGCCATGATCAAAAGTCAATCGGTTTGCCTTGCCTATGAAACGGTCGAATTGGATGATCGCAGTTTACCACTTTTGGTGCCCATGTCTGAAGTAGCCGGAAGAATGGCGGTACAAGAGGGGGCCAAATACCTTGAAAAACCCATGAAAGGAAGGGGAATATTATTGGGAGGGGTTCCCGGTGTAAGTCCGGCGAAAGTACTTATTTTAGGTGGTGGTGTGGTAGGAAAACAATCGGCTAAGATGGCGGCAGGAATGGGTGCCGATGTAACTATTCTAGATATAAATCTTTCCCGACTCAGGTATTTGGCGGATGTGATGGCCGCAAATGTAAAAACATTGATGTCAACAGAATACAGTATCAGGGAGTTAATCCAAACCCACGATCTAATAGTTGGGGCAGTATTAATTCCAGGAGCCAAAGCCCCCCTTTTGATCACCCGGGATATGTTAAAGACTATGAAACCAGGTACGGTTTTGGTGGATGTAGCGGTTGATCAAGGAGGTTGTATTGAAACCTGTAAACCTACTACCCATCAGAACCCTACCTATGTCATTGATGACGTGGTTCACTATTGTGTGGCCAACATGCCAGGCGCAGTACCTTATACCTCAACCGTAGCCCTTACCAATGCCACTTTACCTTACACCCTGCAATTGGCAGATCAAGGTTGGAAAAAAGCATGTGCCAATAATGCTGAATTAAAACTGGGCTTGAATATCATTAATGGGAAAGTGGTTTATAAAGGCGTAGCAGAAGCATTCAACCTGAGCTACGAAGAGGTGGATTCTTTCCTAAACTGATCTCAACTGAATCGGGGCAATTGGGCTTGGAATGAAATTTTCCGGCTAGTGTGGTCTATCTTGCAGCAATAGTGCTTAATACCGTTGGTGACTACTATGTAAGGAGCTTTAATAGTATAGTTATAGCCCGCAGCCTGGTCAAAGGCCTTTTGGTTAATACTTACCTTAGACGATTTGCATTCTACCAGCATAAAAGGCGCTCCCTCCCGGTCAAAAACCAGAATATCAGATCTCTTTTTTAGTTGATTATACTTCAAACCACTTTCCAATTTTAAAAGAGATTTAGGATAATTGAGATACTGATTAAGATATTCAACGAAATTTTGACGTACCCATTCCTCAGGTGTTAAGACTACATATTTTTTCCTAATGGAATCAAAAATTGCTATTTTTCCATCTCTATTTTTTATTTTGAAGTTATATTCAGGAAGATTTAGCTTTTCCATATCGGAAAGTTAGTTAAACATTTTATCATGGAAACCAAATCAGATATAGTAAGAAACTGGTTACCCCGTTATACTGGGACTCCTCTGAGTCATTTCAGTAAGTATATCTTACTGACAAATTTCCACAACTACATCGAACTATTTGCTGAGAAATTTAATGTTGAAATCCTCGGAACAGGTAGACCCATGCAAACTGCTACCGCCAACGAAATTACTATTGTAAATTTTGGAATGGGAAGTGCAATGGCAGCAACTGTGATGGACCTGTTAACCGCAGTCAAGCCCAAAGCTATTTTATTCTTAGGAAAATGTGGTGGACTGAAGAAAAAAACCCAGATCGGAGATTTTATTCTACCAATTGCAGCCATAAGAGGAGATAAAACCAGTGATGATTATTTGCCTCCAGAAATACCTGCATTGCCCTCTTTCCAATTGCTGAGAGCAGTTTCTTCCATGATCAAAAAAAAGGAACAAGACTACTGGACAGGTACTGTATACACCACCAATCGTCGAGTTTGGGAACATGATTCAAGTTTTAAAAGATATCTTAGAAAAGTGAGGGCCATGGCTATCGATATGGAAACTGCCACCTTGTTTACCATTGGGTTTGCTAATGAAATACCCCACGGGGCTTTGCTTTTAGTATCGGACAATCCTATGATCCCCGAAGGTGTAAAAACTGGAGATAGCGATGAAAAGGTCACTGACGAATTTGTGAAAATGCATCTTGAAATTGGCATTGATTCTCTTCAGGAATTAATTCACTCAGGTGAGTCGGTAAAACATCTGAGATACTAGCACTACAAGTAATATCAACTACATTAATTCTCATACAATAAAAGATATCTTGTAAATGGAATCATTGCTTCTATATAAACCCCATTTTGTAATCGCTATTATTACCGTGGCTTTTTACCTCATTTACAAGGAGATCCTAAGGCCATCAATAAGCATGTTGGCAGCTATTTTGGTTTTCATAGGTAGCGGAATCTTGGAGCCTAGTGATCTATTAAGGGGATTTTCCAACGAAGCTATAGCCAGTATTGTCTTACTGATCATCATCACAGTGGGATTGAGAAATAATTTTAATATAGAATTGTTTTTGGATAACTTGTTTCGAGGAGCTAAAACTTATAAAGGCTTTTTGTTTAGGATGATGACTCAAGTGGCCATTTTGTCATCGTTTGTAAATAACACTCCAGTGGTAGTGATGATGACCCCTTATGTGTTTAACTGGGGCAAAAGAAATAACATTTCTCCCTCCAAACTACTTATCCCCCTCTCCTTTGCCACAATATTTGGTGGTATGATCACTTTAATTGGCACTTCTACCACACTGGTTTTAAACGGGTTTCTCATTGATTTTGAACTAACTACTTTAGATATAGGAGGTCTTTTCATTACGGGAATAGCGGTAACTATTACCGGTATAATATTTATCGTTTTTATTGGCCATAAACTTCTTCCCGATAGAAAAGATATCATCGAAAAATTTGAGTCCAACTTAAGGGAGTACCTGGTAGAGACCAAATTGGTGCCTGATTCCAAGCTCATTGGAAGATCAGTTATTGCAGGTGGGCTTGGAAATTTTAAGGGAATGTATTTGGTGGAAATCATAAGGGAAAATAAAATTCTATCACCAGTTGAACCTCAGGAGATAATTCGGGCCAATGACATCCTCATATTTGCTGGTGATACTGAAAATATTGTAGAAATAGCAAAATCCGGACTTGG
>JAPUIM010000315.1 GCA_027297025.1 Bacteroidota bacterium
TTGAATGGCAGATTTTTGTTGGAAACCAAAGATCCTCCCAATAATCTTCTAAAAGCATCTTATGTAGGATATGAAATTAAGGTGAAGATCGTAAGACTTGGCAAAATTCAAAGGATCAATTTCCGGCTAAAATCTGAACACGTAGAGTTGAAAGAGGTAGTGGTAAAAGCCAAAAGATTGCGTTACCGCAATAAAAATAATCCGGCGGTAGATATTATAAGAAAAGTAATTGAGAACAAAAAAAATAATAGAAAGGAAGATCTGGATTTCTATGAATACGATAAATACGAAAAAATAGAATTCGATCTCAATAATATTACAGATAAATTCAAACAGCGCAAATACATGAAGAATTTCCAGATGGTATTTGATTACCTGGATTCTTCAGTAGTCATGCAGAAAAATTTTCTACCAATTTTCTTGCGCGAAACAGTTTCCAAAGTATACTACCGAAAAAATCCCCAATCCTATAAAGAATTCCGCCGTGGCCATAAGATGACAGGGTTTGACGAATATCTTGATGACCAGGGTATTTCCTTTTTATTGGATAAAATGTATCAGGATATTGATATTTATAACAATAATATCAATATCCTTACCACCCAGTTTGTTAGCCCTATCTCGGTCTTGGCCACCATAACCTATAAATATTATATCTCGGATACTGTAGAGATAGACGGTGCCGAATACACCAAACTATCGTTCCAACCACGCAATGAAAATGCTCTGGCATTTGTCGGCAATTTATATGTATCAAGGGATTCCCTGTACCGGGTCAAGCAAGTCCGAATGACCCTTTCCAAGCAAGTGAATTTGAATTTTGTACTGGGTATGATCATTGAACAAGAGTTTGATTTTTTCGATAATGAAGCCTATATGCTTACCCGTGACCATGTGACTTTTGATTTTAATCTTACCAAAAAAGGCATGGGGGTATTTGGAAAACGCACCGTATCCTATAAAGATTATACATTTAACCAGCCAAAAAATGACGAATTCTATGGAGGGGTCACCAAGATTATTGAGGAAGAAGGTACCAAGGATAGATCGGAAGAGTTCTGGGAAGAAAATCGTCACGAAAAACTGAATGATACTGAAGAAGGAATTTACGAAATGGTGGATGTCGTCAAGGAACTTCCCGCCTATAAGAGAACCATGAATTTGCTCCTGTTTGTTATGGCTGGATATAAAGGATTTGGCCCTGTTGACATCGGACCAGTTAATACCTTCTATAGTTTTAATGATGTGGAAGGGTTCCGGATGAGATTTGGAGGAAGGACCAATCTCAAGTTCAGTAAAAATTATCAAATTGAAGCCTATGGGGCTTATGGATTTAAAGATGAGCAGTTCAAATATTCGGTGGTGGGCACCTACTTTCTTACCGAAAAACCATTACATGCGCTGCGATTTACCAGGCAAAAGGAGATTAATAACCCTGGTGAGGAACTTCAATTTGTAATGGAGGATAATTTCCTATTGTCTTTTAAAAGAGGGATAAATGACAAAATGATCTATAACAATAAGTGGATCGCTGAGTATATCAGGGAATCCCGAAAAGCATTTTCTTTTGGCGTGGGTTTAAAGACCCAGGATCAAATTCCAGGCGGTATCTTATCTTTTAGTCAGAATCCAAGCGAGATCATATTTGGCATCAAAGAGGATGAGAAGATCACCACCACCGAAGTAATGTTAAATTTCCGCTATGCCCCTAATGAGCAATACTTTCAGGGAAAGCGTTTCAGGGTACCTTTAATAAATAAGTATCCTATATTCACTCTCAAGTATGCTCAAAGTTTTGAGGGAGTTTTAAATAGTGACTTCTCCTTTCAAAAGTTGACCTTTGGATTTTTCAAACGTTTTTACCTTTCACCATTTGGCTATTCCGATATAGAGGTAGAAGCAGCTAAAATTTGGGGTGAATTGCCCTATCCTTTGTTGAATATACCCAGGGCAAATCAGACTTTTTCCTATCAATTGCGTTCTTACAATCTGATGAATTTTATAGAGTTTGTTAGTGATCGTTACGTGAGCTTAAATTATGCCCATTATTTCAATGGTTATATTTTAAATAAGATCCCGTTGATCAAGAAGCTCAAGTGGCGCTCGGTAGTAACCTTCAAAGGAATATTGGGTGATGTGAGTGATAAAAATGATCCTTCGACAAATCCTGACCAGGTTCCTTTTCCGGTTAACGCAGATGGTACCCAGGCTACCTTTCCTCTAACCCGCACACCATATATAGAAGTTAGCGCTGGCGTAGCCAACATCCTGAAATTCTTTAGGGTAGATGTGGTAAAAAGACTGACCTTCCTAGATCGGACTGAGGTGGCAACTGGGGTGAGCCTCCGGCTGAGGTTCAAAGTAGAATTTTAGAAATAGCCTGCTACAATAATATAGCTCCAAAACCCGAGCCTAACTCATTAAACTTTGCTACTTTTGCAGCCAAAATTGATGAAATGCTAAAAGTCCTTGGCCAGCAGTTTATTTACACACTTATTAATCCGTTGGTACAGTTTCTTATTAAATATAAGGTAAGCCCCAACCTGATAACTTCTATAGGTCTGGGAATCAATGTACTGGCCACAATTGTTTTTATTCTAGGAGCGGAAACAGCTCCTAGAACTGACCTCTCTTATGTGGGTTGGGCGGGATTTTTAATATTATTTGGAGGATTGTTCGATATGATTGATGGTCGATTGGCCCGATTGGGAGATATGTCCACAACATTTGGGGCGCTATATGATTCAGTTTTGGATCGATATAGTGAGTTGATCATGTTTTTTGGTATTTGCTATTATTTGATCTCTCACGATTATTTTTTCAGCTCAATGTTTGCTTTTGTGGCATTGGTTGGATCAATCATGGTTAGCTATACCAGGGCCCGGGCTGAAGCCTTAGGTATTGACTGTAGTGTGGGATTTATGCAGCGCCCTGAACGGGTCATAATTATAGGATTGTCTGCCATATTATGTGGGGTAACGGCCTATTTCTTAGGGGGTGATTACAGGGTCTTTTCTGAGTTTATTAATTATCCCATTTTTGAACCGATATTTGTATTTATTACTCCCATGGCCATTGTGGCCATTTTAGCCAATATTACAGCTCTCAAGAGACTGAATCATTGTAGGTTGGAATTAGAGAAAAAAGGGAATGATCAATAGGATATCCAAATGGCAGATGGTCATGGTTGGAGCATTGTGGCTGGGCGTCTCAGTTTGTGCCCAGGAGATCAGCAAGGTTTGGGATGGTAGTTTAACCACTAGAGAAAAGTACAATTACCCTATGCCGCCAACCAATGACAGAAGTCTGTTTTTCATACAAAGATCTTCTAATGCCAACACCATTGTTTATGAAGGCAACATACTTTCAAATGGTGAATACGATCCGGAAAAACCTGTGGATGTTTTTTGGATTCGCTACGATGAGGAAGGTCAAAGAAAAGGCCTGAACTTTATTCAGCGGAAACTAGCTTACGGAGTGGTCTCAGAACCTTCGGAAGATGGAAAGAACTACGTAGTTAACCTGGTGTCTTATAAAAAAAGAAACATCTATGTGGTAAAGAACCAACAAGGAAAGGTACAGGCCCATATGGAAATAAATGGTAAATTGGCTAAATTTAATAGTGTTTTTGTTGAAATCGAGCGGAATTTCTTTATACCGGATGTCAGTTTTATCGAAATCTTTGGAGAAGATTTGGAGACCGGTGAAGCAGTTTACGAGAGATTCATTCCTTGATATAACCTGGTGGGTTTATTATATTAACTTAATTACTTTATTATATTCAGATCATGCCAAAGAATTTTGTCAGCAATAATAACGAAACTCTAAGAATGTTCAAGAGCAATTTTCTTGAAGTGTTCTCCAAAGTACATTGGACCGTTCCTTTGATCTTATTTGTACCGGTGGTGCTGTATTATCTTTATCAAGCTATTTTTGTTTGGCATTTATCCTTTTTACTGATCATAGGCTTATTTATAGCTGGCCAGGTCTCATGGACCATCGCTGAGTATATTATTCATCGTTTTATTTTCCACTATCAGCCCACCTCAAAATTTGGGCAAAAGCTCCATTTCATTTTCCATGGCGTTCATCATGATTATCCCCGAGATTCGTTGCGGTTGGTGATGCCCCCAATCTTAAGCATTCCCTTGGCCTTCTTCTTTTATTATTCATTTGTCCCATTCATGGGTCCGTCTATATTGGCTCCATTCTTCGCAGGCTACGTAACCGGATATTTGGTTTATGATATTGGACATTACGCCATTCACCATTTCAACATGCATGGAAAGATCATGTTGGCCATAAAAAACCATCACATGCGGCACCACTACCAGGAACCCACCAAAGGTTACGGAGTAAGCTCACCTATTTGGGATATAATTATACGCACCAATTTCAAAGGCAAGAATAACATGAGCCAGGAAACAATCGAACCGGAAGTCGAACTTGAACAGGAAGTTTAGATCTTTTCTGAAAGTTGTTTCAGCCAGTAGCCAATTTTTGTTTTCATTAGGACACCTTCAAACAGAACATATCCCAAAACTGCACAAAGGGCACCAGCGATAATATCAAGAATGTAATGGTGATTCGAGTAAACAGCAGCAAACCAGATGCCCAAGACTATTATCAAAAAATTGATGTTCTGCACCCATTTTCTCTTATATTTTAGGCCATAAAACAGTACAACCATCGGAAAAGCACTATGCATGGAGGGAACAGCGCCAAACACATTTGATCCTTTGGTATACATCTGACGAAACATGTCAATTCCCAATACCTGGTCAAAACGAACCAAACCGGCGGCACTTGTAGAAATATTAAAATTTTCTATAAACCCATACTCTTCTACGTACCAGGGTGGCGCCGCTGGATAAATATAATATACTACAAAAGCGATCAGGTTCACCAGTAAAAAGGTGCTGCCAAATCTTAGCATTAACAATTTGTCTTTGAACCAGAGATAAAAGGCAAAGGCCAACACCATCGGCATCCACATGAGATAAAAAAGACCTGTGATAATATCCTGGTGGGGGTGGGTATTTTGCTGTAGGTATTCATTGGGAGTGAGCAAGCCACTCTCCGTACTGATTCCAAATAAGGCCATTTCATAATCATAAAGATCTTTGATATGGACTGTAGTATGCAGATAACTGGGAAACCCCTTCAGCGAATCGTACAGAAATATGTAAGTGATAATGGGGAGGTATCCAAGAAGTACTTTTCGGGAATTTGGATGGATATAATAACTAACAAAATAAAGGAGAGGTAAAATAATATGCTCAATACCAAATCCTACAATAGTGACATTCCATAACGTGTAGAGCACCAATATGATGGCCCACACCAATAAGGAGGTTTTGGAAACACTTTCGAATTTTATAATTGAAATGCGATCGATCATAATATTTTTATGGTTGCAAAATTAGGAATATATGTGAGGCTGTCAACCCCATAACTTACGGTTTCTGATCGAAAAAGGATATGATAAAAAAATGATTAACCATAT
>JAPUIM010000316.1 GCA_027297025.1 Bacteroidota bacterium
GCTTCCGATGGCGCCTCTTTGGTTGAAAACAATAAGGCTGTTTTTAACAATGAGTATGCCCTGGAAGTTTTCGAATTTTTTAGGGAACTCTACGCACAAAATTATTTCACTCAGGAAAGGCTCACCTCCGGTCAGGACCCATTTTTAAGTGGAAAGATTGCCACCAAATTTACCGGTCCCTGGGAAATCGCCCACCTTAATAAATTCAAACCGGAGGGTTTTGACTATGCTTATGCACCGGTCCCTGTACCCGATGATCATCAGGGCCCGGTATATACCTATGGTGATCCCAAAAATATAGTCATCTTCAATACTTGTAAAAATCCATTATTGGCATGGAGGTTTTTAAAAGTTTTGATCAGCGAGGAAAACGATCTGCGTTTCCTGAAATTAAGTAGTCAGATTCCTCCCCGAAAAGACCTCACTATAAACCCACTGTTTGTTGAGGCTTTTAAGCAAAATGAAAAGTTAGCGCCTTTTGCCGATCAAGCCAGGTATATTAGGGGGGTGGACAATAACGAGGTAATTAAAGAGATTTTTGACATCATTACTCAGGAGTATCAAGCCAGCGTAATTTATGGGGTAAAGTCTTCTGAAGATGCCTTGCGCGATGCTGCCAAAGCGGTAGATGTGCTTTTCCTCAATATGTAATTTATTGCGATGAAGAACAATAAACTACTGCCCTATCTTCTGGTATCCCCTTACATTATCCACTTGTTGGTTTTTGTGGCATTTCCAGTGGTCTTTTCCCTATACCTGACCTTTAACAAATGGAATATCATTTCTCCTATGGAGTTTATTGGATTCGGAAATTTTATGCGAGTATTTCAGGATGGCCTTTTTTTCACAGCCATCTATAATACCCTCAAATTTCTTATAGTCCATATTCCACTTCAAATTATAGTGGCGCTGTTGTTGGCCGAAATACTTAACCAAAAAATTATATTACGGCCTTTTTTTAGAGCGGCCTTTTTCCTTCCGGTAGTGGTGTCGGGGGTAGTGGTTTCCATGTTATGGCAACAACTTTACGGATTTGATACCGGAATCCTCAATCGCCTGCTGTCTACCTTTGGACTGGGAAGAATAGGATGGCTGGTGGATCCCGATGTGGCCATGGTTTCCATTGCCATAATGGCCACCTGGAAAAATGTGGGCTTGTATGTAATCTTGTTTTTAGTAGGGCTGCAAACCGTGCCACCTCAATATTATGAAGCGGCCGACCTGGAAGGAGCCAATCACTGGCAAAAGTTCTGGTACATCACTCTGCCCATGATAAATCCTACCATATTCATGGTGGTGATACTGAGTACAATTGGAGGGTTCTCCCTGTTCATTGAACCCTACATCATGACCGGGGGCGGGCCGTTGAACAGCACCTTATCTGCCGTACTCTACATTTACAAACAAGCTTTTACAAATTACCACATGGGCTACTCGGCTACACTGGGATTCTTTTTTGCCTTTATCATCCTGGCGGTGGTAGTTATTCAAAAGAGATTTATCGAAAAAGGAGAAAGCTAAAATGAAAAAAATAATCCTGTATTTGACTTTAGGGATAGGAGCTTTAGCTTTCATTTATCCATTTTATTGGATGGTTACCGCCTCATTAGTACCTGAAAATGAGATTGAAAGCTTGACCTTACTTCCGCACTCCCTATCTCTTAACAGTTATGTGCAAATGTTTGAAAAGATCCCTATCGGCAGGGCTTTTTTCAACAGCATCTTTGTAGCTACCATGGTTACGGGTGGAGTATTGGTATTATGTTCCATGGTGGGTTATGCCTTATCCCGCCTTCGTTTTGCAGGAAGGAACCTGATATTTTATATTATCATCTTTACCATGACCCTTCCCTTTCAGATAACCTTAATTCCCAATTACATCCTCATGGTGAAATTGGGATGGATAGACAGTTTCCTGGCTTTGATCATACCTTATTTAATCAATGCTTTTGCCATTATCATGTTCAGGCAGGCTTTTCAAACTATTCCCCAGGATCTGATCGATGCCGCCAGAATTGATGGCTGTGGTGAATTCAGGATCATCTTCCAGATCCTATGGCCCAACATAATACCCTCCCTGGTTACAATAGGCATTATTACCTTTATGGCCACCTGGAATGAGGTCTTGTGGCCCCTTATCGTGATCAGGGATGAAAACCTGATGACCATGCCTCAACTAGTGACCTTGTTCGCAGTAGGAGGTCGGGCTGAATCCCAATTGGGCGTAAAATTGGCCTCAGCAACCGTTTTAGCAGTTCCCATTATCATAGCCTATTTGTTTTTCCAGAAATATTTCATCCAAAGTATGGCTTCCACTGGTATGAAAGATTAATAATAAGACAACCACATTGAAAAAAGGAATTTATATAATCGCTTTTACTTTTTACTTTTTGACCCACTTTGGTTGCGGATCGGAAAGCTCTTCCAACCTATCCCCGGATGATCATCAGAGCCTGGTAAATACAGCCCATCTGGATGCCTTATATGAAGAAATAATCGTCGACCAGGACACCATGGGCATCATCCATATTTATAGCGAATACCCCGATTATAGTTGGGTTGATGATGATGATGAAGGGACAGCATGCGTAGATGATGCTGCTCGAGCCGCTATTTTTTACCTAAAACATTATCAATATACTCATAAGCATACTAGCTTATCAAAAGCAAAACGTTTGCTTCGATTTGTGCTTCACATGCAGGCGGAAAATGGATTGTTTTACAATTTTATTTGGGGTGATCATAGTCAAAATAAAACCTTTAAAACC
>JAPUIM010000317.1 GCA_027297025.1 Bacteroidota bacterium
TTGTTTGTCCTCCTCCGTGGCCATTGGGTCATCAGGTAAAACGGAAAAGGATTGCGGGCTGGTAGTTTTAACCAGAAATAGGAAACCTAATAATATTAAAAGCTTTCCTTGACTTCCTTTCATCTTACATTTAGGACAACTAATGGGTAGCTCAATCATTAGTTGAATATCCGCCATAGTATTTAGTTTATGCATACAAGCTAATAAATTGAAGCGTTTGCTCAAATAAAAATTTAAAGGAATAAAACTGTTAAAGTTAGGATTAGTACCCTGAAATGGCTTGCGGTTGATCTTTTACCAAATCAAAAATGGCTTGATTAATCAGATGAGGTTGGTTCCAGGGAATAAAATGATTTACATCAGGTTCCAACTGTAACCTAAGCAAATTGGGATTAACCATTCGTTGGGCAAAATAAGCATTTTCTTTGGGCACTAGTGCATCATCTTCTCCTTGAATGACAATAACGGGTATCGATATCTTACTCCAAAGTGGCAACATTTTTTCCAGTTCTTCTTTCAAAGAGAAAATTTCCTCATTGGTAGACCAAAAGGATCCTGGTAATAGCATCTTGGCCAAAGGTCCTCTTGCCAAATACCGGTACCACTCCCCTCTCTCCAGGGCAGGATCGATAGATGGAGCCACAAGAATGATCCCCTGTACCAGATCGGGATAATCCATAGCCAGCCTGGCAGCGATAGGTCCTCCCAAGGAATGACCAACTAAAATGTTGGGAGTGTGTTTGGTTTCTTCCAGGATAGGCTTGAGCAGCTGACACTGGTTTTGCAGATCAGGAATGGGATCTCCATAATTTGAATAACCGTACCCGGGACGGTCCACTGAAACCATGTAAACTTGCTGCAATAATTGTTCATTTCTCATAAATCCGGCAAAGGCGCCCCAGCCCCCTGGAGACCCATGAAGGAATATAACTGTGGGCAAGGAGTCTCTGCCTACCTGGGCATAATTGATGGTACGGTCATCGATTTTATAGGATTTTATGACAGGCTGAAATGTTTGTTCCTTAAAAAAAATTTCAGCCTCACTGGAGCTCATTCTGAATTGAAGGCAGCTGCTGGTCAAATGAGATATACCCAGAAAAAAGAGTATACCCAGAAGAAACTTAAAAAGTGATCGGGGCATTACCTTCATGGTTGTTTATCAAACGCGGGAAATTGTTTTTTGGTTTGAACCATATGGACAATCTTATTCCTGGTCCACCATGGGTCCCAGTTTCTTTCCCCCCATTAGGTGAAGATGTAAGTGAAACACCGACTGCCCTGCATCCTCATTGATGTTCATGGAAAGCCGGTAACCTGTCTCCGCTATTTCAGATTCCGCTGCCAATTTTTTGGCCACCAGGAACATCTTACCCAGCAATAGTGCATCTTCCTCCTCTATATCATTGATTGTGGGTATGGGTTTTTTGGGTACAATCAGCCAATGCACCGGGGCTTGATTCCTCAAGGGTTTAAAAGCAATGATCTGATCATCCTCATAAGCGATAGTGGCAGGGAGTTCCCGGTTGATGATTTTGGTGAAGGGAGAATCTTCTTTCAAAGCTGCCTCTTTTTTAGCCCTGTATTCCGCACTTTGCGCCCAGGAAAATGGGATTTGCAGGGTCAGAAATAGAATTGTTAAAAAGCACTTTTTCATAATGAATGACTTGGTTTTAAAAAGCCCATTCCTCAATTCACTGAGAAAGGGTTGTTCTAATATAGAATTTAATATGTCCAAAATCTCAAATAACTCTTACCCGAAGGTTGACGTTTTATAATTTAATGAACCAACCTGATTCATGAACAGATCCTTGAATTTGATCAATGCCATTTCTGGTATTGTACTGACCACAATTGTAGCCTTCGCCGTATGGCCAATCACCATTCAGGTGATGGTTCAAGGAGTGGGCGGATCCGGTCTGGAAAAAGTATTAATTCCCATTTTAATCCCACTTTGTTTTTCTGTTCTTTTTGGTATGGTTGGAATATTGAGCGTGTATACTGATTACCATAAACTTAAAAAATACTACATCGGCGCCCACCTGATCATTGTTTTAAGTTGTATAGCCACCTATGTATTTATACCGGTAATGCCTTTTAGTCTTATCCTAGCTCCTTTGGTGTTGATTCTGCTGGTCAACCTATCCAAAAAAACTATTAACTGGCAAATTCTACTGTTTAATTCCGGAGCGCTGATTATTAGTTTGTATTTTTTAATATTGGATCTGCGGTTTGACGACCACCTGTCCTTGTGGGAATTATTTTCCTCAATAAATTAATCACCGCGGGTATTGGCAACAATCTGTTTATCTAGAGATCCTTACCATTTTAGAATTTATGTCTATATTCCCAAAGTACATGAATGAAACCGTAAAACTAACCTCGATTCAAGAAGTCTTTGCGTCTAAACTGCTGCGTCCTATCAATTTTTTTCTGTTCACATTGCGGCACTTACCCATTGCCAATGCAGCAGTGGAAGCTTCGGCTGCCATACTTTGAACTGCGAAATAAGTTGACTGAAAAGGGTTTTTGTTCAAGAATTTATAAGGAATGGTGGTTTGGCATTGATTGCCGGTCAAAGTCACTAATT
>JAPUIM010000318.1 GCA_027297025.1 Bacteroidota bacterium
GCCTGGAAAGGATTCAGGGATTACCTTTTCCAATTTTTTGGAGGATTCGGATTCATTGAACATTCTGGAATATTTGTATTTTTTCAATGGTGGCGGAGTGTCCCTGGGAGATATCAATAATGATGGCTTAACCGACATTTATTTTGTAGCAAATCAACAATCCAACAAGCTTTACCTGAATCAAGGAGGTTTTAAATTCAAGGATATTACGGAGGAAGCAGGGGTGGCCGGGGAGGGAGATTGGAGCTTAGGAGTAACTATGGCGGATGTCAATGCTGATGGTTATCTGGATATTTATGTTTGCCAATTAGGAGATTACAAGGGGGTTGATGGAAAGAACCAATTGTTCATAAACAATGGGGACAATACTTTCAGCGATCGAGCCTCGGACTATGGGTTGGATTTCCAAGGATTCTCTACCCAAGCGTCATTTTTCGATTATGACAATGACGGGGATCTGGATATGTATTTGCTGAATCATGCTGTACACACCGATAGATCCTATGGTCATTCAACTTTACGGAATGAAACTGATCCCAAAGCCGGTGACCGTATGTATCGTAATGACTTTGACGGTGAGGAGCCATTTTTTTTGGATGTTACCCAGGATGCTGGGATTTACTCCAGTCATATAGGATACGGGCTAGGGATTGCCACTGGGGATATAAATAGCGATGGATGCCTTGACATTTTCATTTGCAATGATTTTCATGAAGATGATTACCTGTACATTAATAATTGTGATGGCACCTTTAAAGAACAATTAAGATCTTCAATGGGGCATTCCAGCCGCGCCTCTATGGGGGTTGATATTTCAGACATCAACAATGATGGTTTACTTGACATAGTGACGTTGGACATGCTACCGGCGGACGAAGAGATTCTGAAAAAATCAGGAGGTGAAGACAGTGATGAAATCAGTGACATTAAGTTAAGATTTGGTTACTATCACCAATTAGCCAGAAACACACTTCAGCTTAATCGTGGAAACGGCCTATTCAGTGACATTGCCCTTTTGGCTGATATTTATGCCACTGACTGGAGTTGGGCCCCGTTAATCGCAGATTTTGATAACAATGGGTTAAAAGACCTATTCATTACCAACGGAATTGTAAAACGACCGAATGATCTTGATTTTGTTCATTATTTTTCAAATTCCGCGGCACAATTAGACTCCACCACACCTCCAGGCTCAAGAAACCTGGCCCTTGTGGACCTGATGCCATCCTTTAAATTGACAAATTATTTATTCAGTAATCAGACTAATTTCCAGTTTAAGGATGTGAGCCTGGAATGGGGTTTAGATCAAGTAAGTTTTTCAACCGGTGCAGCCTATGGCGATCTTGATAACGATGGGGATTTGGATTTGGTGGTAAATAATATTAACCAGGAGGCTTTTGTTTATGAAAATAAAACAGAGGAATTTTTCCACCGGAACTACCTAGGTGTCTCGCTTCAAGGTGACGGAAAAAATAAAAGAGGAATTGGTGCCAAGGTGATTTTAGAGGTAGGAAACAATAAGATACTTCAGGAACAGATACCAACTCGCGGTTTTCAATCAGCCGTGGACCAAAAACTGATTTTCGGACTGGATACGACTTCGGTTGTTGACAAACTCACCATAATCTGGGGGGATGGTCGCTTCCAGGTTTTAAGGCATCTACCTGCCAATCAAACAGTGTTGTTACAACAGGATGAGGCGAGCGGTAGTTACCGGTATGGCACCTTACAGGGAAATTCTTTGTTTGAAGATTTGGAAGAGGGTACCGGCTTAAGTTTTCATCATCGGGAAAACGAGTTTAAAGATTATTCCAGAGAATACCTTATACCCCATAAGCTTTCAACCCAAGGTCCAAAGTTGGCTATTGGGGACATTAACGATGACGGTAGGGAAGACATTTATATCTGTGGAGCCAAAAACCAAGCACCTGGATTATTTTTTCAGACCAGTGCTGGAACTTTTGTGGAATCAAGGCAAGGTTCCTTACAGATTGATAATGTAAATGAAGATACTGATGCGGCTTTTTTCGATTTTGATGGAGACAAAGATCTCGACCTTTATGTAACCAGTGGAGGAAATGAGTTGACTGGGAGGAACTTCTTTCTTAGGGACCGCTTATACGTGAATGATGGAGTGGGTAGATTTTCTATTGTTTCAGGGGCACTACCGGACATTTTTGCCAACGCATCCTGTGTGTCGCCAGCAGACTATGACAACGACGGAGATGTTGATCTTTTTGTTGGAACCCGAAATATTCCCGGGCAATATGGGATTTCCCCTCCCTCCTATTTATTAAATAATGACGGCTCAGGAAGATTCCGGGTTTATAATGAAGTAGACGCTCCTGGACTTTTTGGATTAGGTATGGTTACCGAAGGCATTTGGTCAGACTTTGACCAGGATGGGGATCTGGATCTAATTGTGGTTGGGGAGTGGATGCCTATTACGGTTTTTGAAAATCAAGATGGCAAGTTAAAGAATGTCACCGGAGCTTTGGGGCTGGAACTAACAAATGGCTGGTGGAACACTGTCTTGAGCGTGGATATTGATAATGATGGCGACCCGGATTATCTGGCAGGAAATATGGGCCTCAATTCCAAAATCAAAGCCTCACAAAAAGAACCCGCCACCCTTTTCGTTCATGATTTTGATACTAACGGAACCCTTGACCCCATTATTTGCTATTATAAGGATGGCTATAGCACTCCTTTCCCGACCAGGGACCAGTTGGTT
>JAPUIM010000319.1 GCA_027297025.1 Bacteroidota bacterium
CGAAAAATCGGTGACCTGTTACTATTCCATCCAATAATTCATTGTTGGTAAATTCGTTTTCCAGTCCTTGTAAGTCAGAAATTGGGAAAGTGGCAAATCCTAAAAGAGGCGATTTCAGGTTGGCTACCCACATGTTCAAATAGTCATTGGCCGGCCAATAACTCTGTGCTTTTAAATCATCTTCGTCGCCGAAGTCCCATTCATTCTGGCTCCCTAGCACTCGTACAATACCGTTGGTAGGAAGGCCTTCAGGGTCTCTTTTTGCAAATTCAAATTGAATTTCCGCATCTGCCGCCACGGATTGAAATATGGAAGGTGTATTTATGGTATCGGCATTAAGTCTGCGAAAATCTTCGTTAAGAACATCAATTTGAGAAAAGATCTGGGCATTGGAAATATTGGTGCCATCCCCTTGGGCTTCCCCGTTGTGTATCACATGCACCACTACCGGAATGGTATACACTTCCTGGGCAGTAGATAATGCTTCATAGGTTTTGAATAACAATCTCTTGGCTTCCATTTTTTGTCGGAGCCAATCTTCGAATATTTTAGATTCTTGCTCTGTAGGAACCACCGGACATCTCTGCTGGCCTGGAGAAATAAAGGGAACCAAAAAGATCAAAGCCAGTAGTATGACGAGGGTTGGCATTTGAGTTGTTATTTTACTACCCATTATAATCTTAACTATTCATGCTCAGTGAAATGTAGGTAGTACTTTTAACTCCCGGATGGTAGATTTATTATGATGAAAAGCTCATACTTATGTTCCTTCTCCTAAAGGAGCATATTATCCGAGAGTTTGGCATCTGGATTGCCAGATTGGGTTATGTTAATGGCCTCAACCGCTCTTATTTCAGGCACCGCCCTTTTAATGGATTCTTCCAATCCCGCCCGTAAGGTCATGGTAGACATAGGACAGGACCCACAAGCGCCCTGCAATTCTACCCTGACCACCATGTCGTCATTGATATCTAATATTTTTACATCCCCTCCGTCAGTCTCCAGGTAGGGACGCACCGTCTCCAATGCTTTTTCTACCCTATCCCTAATATCAGAAATCTCCAGGGTGCTATTGACCATTTATCAAATCTTTATTTCTACTTTTTTGGTTTCTACCAAGTTGGCATTTCTAATAGCTACCTGGCGTGCAAGCTGCTGGGATAACTTTAAAAATGCCTCTCCTGTTATCCCTTCTTTTAAGGCCGAAGGATAACCATTATCTCCACTTTCCCTGATACTCTGTACTATTGGAATTTGTCCCAGAAAAGGGACTTTGTGTTTGGCGGCTAAATCAACGCCTCCCTCTTTTCCAAAGATAAAATATTTATTATCAGGGAGTTCATCTGGTGTAAAGTAAGCCATATTTTCGATAATTCCCAAGATCGGAACGTTGATTTGAGGTTGTTGAAACATGTCTAAACCCTTTGCAGCATCGACCAAAGCAATCTTTTGCGGAGTAGTAACTATAACCGCCCCGGTCACGGGTACGGTCTGTACCAAAGTAAGGTGGATGTCACTGGTTCCCGGTGGCAGGTCCACCAAAAGATAATCAAGTTCTCCCCATTCGACATCTCCAATGAATTGTTTTAGGGCGGAACTGGCCATGGGCCCTCTCCAAATCACTGCGTTATCGGCCGGGGTTAAAAAACCGATGGAGATCAATTTCACCCCGTATTGCTCGATGGGAATGATGTAGTTTTTGTCACCTTTTTTTACCAGCCTAGGTTGTTCCTTTTCACAATTGAACATGGTAGGCATTGACGGTCCGAAAATGTCAGCGTCCACCAAGCCTACACTAGCTCCGGATTTGGCCAGGGCAACCGCCAAATTACAGGTAATGGTGGACTTGCCTACACCTCCTTTTCCCGAGGCTATGGCCACAATATTTTTTACCTGGGGAAGAAGTGGAGCATTGTTTAGCCGGGTACTGGTCACCGATGAAGTCATATTGATGTCCAATTCCAGATTTTCGTCCAACAGCTTCATCAAGGATTTTTCGCAATCCCCTTTGATTTTCTCCTGCAAGGGGCAGGCGGGTGTAGTAAGGACCACCGAAAAGCTAACTTTATTCCCCTCAATCTTCAGATCTTGAATCATATTGAGGGATACCAGATCTTTTTTCAGGTCCGGATCCTCTACTGCAGCCAAGGCTTTCAGCACATTTTTTTTATTGATCTCAGCCATTTAAGCGAATTATTAGTCCGTAATTTAATCTTATTTGGGGGTTTATTCTATGGTTCAACTTTAAAAATCACGGTTTTGTTTTACCAGACACAACTAGTAACAATTGGGTGCTGACTTTAGGAAATATCATATTTTAATGTTCAATTTCATGATCAGGTATTCTATCTTTGAATAAGTGAATTTATTACCGCATCTACCTTGGGATTAAGCCAACAAACCATAGAAAATGTAAAGAGCCAGATAGATATACTAGATGTGATCGGTGATTTTGTAAGTCTCAAAAAAGTTGGCCAAAGTTATAGGGCCCTTAGCCCTTTTACCAACGAGCGAACCCCCTCATTTTTTGTCTCTCCTGCAAAAGGGATTTTTAAGTGCTTTAGCACTGGTAAGGGAGGTGATGCGATTAGTTTTCTAATGGAACATGAGGGATGGAGTTATCCCGAGACCATAAAATACTTAGCAAACAAATATGGTATCGAAATCATCGAAGACGAATATACAGATGAGCAGATCCTACATCAAAATGAAAGGGACAGCTTGTATATCGCCATGAATTTTGCCAAAGAATATTATAAGCACAACCTTTTACACACCGATGAGGGTAAAAACATCGGATTGAGTTATTTCAAGGAAAGGGGATTTAATGACAATACCCTGGACATTTTCGAGTTGGGTTACAGTTTAGATCAATGGGATCATTTTTTAAAAT
>JAPUIM010000032.1 GCA_027297025.1 Bacteroidota bacterium
CTCATTGGTGGTTTGCGGGCGTGCCAAAGCAACTATTATCAGGGCCAAAGCAGCCGCCATTAATACACCAGGTAGAAATCTTAGCAGGCTGGCAGGGTCCCATTTGATCTCTTTTTTAGTCAAGGCTATTTGTAATTTCTGTTTTGTCCTAAAATGAATTAACCAACGCAGCAGAAATAATATTGGAATGAAAAGTATACCAAACAGTAGATCGGGGTTTTCCCAACTAAAATTAGATAAGGTAGAAGGGTGGAACCAATTAATTGAAAACCAATTCCAAAAATCCAGATATTTGCTATCCATATTTTAACTGGTTAAGGCGGGTGTTATAACGCTCTTCTGTGAAATATTCCAGGTTTTCGAAACTTTCATACAACTTTTCAATTTTTATTAAGCCGTGGATACTCTTGTCAACATCTTTTAAAGAGTCATTAATTGAATTGTTATCCGGATATGAAACGATCTCTTTGGTGGTTAGTTTAGTATATGGGATATTTTCCAATTTTTCCATGTATTTTTTCCAAGTGACCAACATCTTCTCAGCATTCAGTGAACCCTCGCGTGACTTTAAATCGGCAATGAGCAGGTAAAATTTTTGAGTAAAACGCCTGTGGTTGCGTTTAAGGCGAAATAACAGGTATTGTCGTTTGATACTTTTGCCGAATATTAGGAATCCTACTACAACCAATAACATAAATCCTCCAACTCCTATTAGCAAATAGGGATAGTTAAAATCAAAAAATACTTCAGAATATTCTGAGTTAGCTTTAATGTTCAGACTGTCTGGTAGTTGATTAATTAAAGCCTTTAAATGGATGGAATCTACTGGAGGATATAAAACAATGCTATCTCCTTGGGAAATCATAAATACCGGCAAAAACAATTTTTGGATGGGCTCTATTTCGAAAGTAGACAAATAAAAGATAGCACTATCGACACTCCTGAGGCTGTCAGTACGGGTGATAAAAAAATCCTTGGAGATAAATTCAAAGGGAAAAAAATTGTAATTGGAGTCGGGAAAAAGAAACTCCATCTGTTTGGGATATCTTATAGACAAGGAATAAGGTATTCGTTCACCAATTTTAGCACTATCAACTAAAAATACTCCATTTGGCTTTACTTCCTGAGAAATGGAGTTAATACTGGCGAACCACAATAACGCACAAACCATTAAAAATCTACGCACTCTTCATCCTTTTATTTCGCACATTAAAAAGTTTAATCAGTTTCGGTACATAATCCTCGTCGGTTCTAATGGATAAATAATTGGCTTGATGTTTTAGACAAAAGGTTTCCAACTTGGTCTGATTCCCAATATACCGGGCGGCTATATTTTTTCTAAAATCCAATGATGCAGTGTTAACCCATATGGTCTTTTTGGTTTCCTTTTCCAACAATGGCACAATACCTAAAGAAGGCAATTCAGTTTCGCGTTTATCGTTAATATGTATCACTACAAGATCGTGTTTTTTGGAAAGGGCCTTCAAATTGTATTCGTATCCTTCGTCTATAAAATCAGAAATTAAAATTACTACACTTTTTCGTTTGATAATATTGAGTGAAAAGTCTATGGCTTTGGCTAGATTGGTTTGCAAAGAAGTTGGTTGGAGATTATAAAGATTGGTCAAAACCTGGTAGGCATGTTTGACTCCTTTTCCTGGTTTTACGTATTTTTCCTTTTGATCGGAAAAGCATATTAACCCTACCTGGCTTCCTTCTTTTACAGCGGAAAAAGCAAGTATTCCGCAAATTTCTTTACTGATATCAATCTTTTGTTGGCCTGGCTTACCAATTTCCTGTGAAGCGCTGACATCAATTATGAAGAATACGATTTGTTCTTTCTCTTCTTTGAAGGTTTTTACAAAAGTGCCATGACCCTTTGCCGATGCATTCCAATCGATGGTTCGAATATCATCTCCGTATTGATAGGCTCTGACATCATCGAATTCCAGTCCTGAGCCTTTGAAAATGGAGTGAAAATCCCCCTGCATATGGGCATTGATAGCTTTCCTAATTTTTATATCATATTTTCTTATTTTCTTGAGTAATTCCTTCATAACCGTGGTCAGACTTACCTTGTGTCACCTTGGTATTATTGTTGTTTCAGCTTAACTACAAGGATAATCGTTTTATTTTTTCAAAATTAATTAGGTCTTTGGCTTAAATTTGCAAATCCTTGTTAAAAGATGTTAAAAAAGCTAATCATATTACTGTGGATAGTTCTGGTTTCCTGTCAGGAAAAAATGGAAAAGCCCAAAAATCTTTTAACCAAATCACAAATGATAGATCTTTTGGTGGATATTCATCTTACCGAGGCCAAAGTGAAAGAACTTCATTTGAAAAGAGATTCCAGTAATCAACTATTTAGAATATTGGAAAAAGAGGTTTTATTAAGGCAGCAAACTACTGATTCAGTTTACAAAAAGAGTTTTTTGTATTATTTGGACAACATGGAAAAAATGGAAGAAATTTATTCGGCAGTAGTAGATAGCTTAAGCCTTCGTGAGAAAATCAAAGATTTTGAATAATACTCTGGCATCCTTTATCCGTGCTTTATCCTGAGAATATAGAATCAAAAATAGGGTTTGACGATATCAAAAGCCTTATAGCAAGAGAGTGTCTTTGTTCAATGGGACAGGAATGGGTGAACAAGCTCTCTTTTAATTCTGATTTCCAGATTATCCAACTTTGGCTGGAACAGACCGCAGACTTCAAAAAAATTTTAGAGGAGCGATTACCTTTTCCGGAATCCAATTATTTTGACGCTATTCCACTATTGCGTGTAGTGGAAGTTCCCGGTACCTTTTTAAATCCCCAAGATTTCCACCAATTAGAAAAATCACTACACACTATAACCCAATGCATTCACTTTTTGTCGGACAAAGCAGATAATTACCCCCAATTATATAAACTAGCCCAGCGAATTTCATTAGATGAAAAAATCAGAAAAACCATCATATCGAAAATTGACAACAAGGGTGATATAAGCGATAATGCCAGTCCACTTTTGCGTAAAATCAGAACCAATATCCTGCAAGGGAAACAGAATGCCCGGAAACTCTTAAATCAACTATTGAAAAAATCAGTAAATGATGGCATAGCCGCAAAGGAAGCATTACTTACGGTAAGGGCGGGTCGTATGGTCATACCGATTT
>JAPUIM010000320.1 GCA_027297025.1 Bacteroidota bacterium
AATCTGAAATGCGAATCCAATAAAAACAACACGCCAGGATATAGCTTTGCGGTTGGTACTAAATAGATAACCTATCAGTACCAGAACGCCTAACCCTAACAAACCCCTTAATACGGTTATTATGACATTTGTATCTGGGTCCTTTAACTCCTGGTTTGGTAAAACTTGTTGGACAGTAAGGTCACCTTCCTGGTTTATTACAGCCTCGGCAGTATCATTCTCTATCTCGATTGAAAGGGTGTCGTTTATTTCTTGAGAAAATAAAGACTGAACAACTAAAAGGAAAAAAATGAGAAGAGATACTTGTCTTACAATATTCATAGAACTAAGGCGTCTGCAGACCTGTATAAAGTGACTTAATTAACAAACAAATTGATTGAGAACAAAATATCCTAATGATAAATCCGGTCCCACAATTTCCCTCTTATCTGAATTAGAGGGACTCTAGAAGGGATAGATCTAATCTAGATCTGAGGCCCTGCTGCAACCAGGGCCTGGCCATCCTCATTATCTGTATATTTTTCAAAATTTTTAATGAACATTCCTGCCAGTTCATTGGCCTTTTTGTCCCATTCTCCGGGGTCGTCGTAGGTATCCCGAGGATCCAGAATATTTGAATCTACATTATGTAGAGCTGTCGGTACTTCAAAATTGAAGATAGGAATGCTTTTGGTTGGAGCAGTATCTATGGATTCGTCCAAAATAGCATCGATAATGGCCCTGGTATCTTTAATTGAGATCCTTTTGCCTGATCCGTTCCATCCGGTGTTGACCAAATAAGCAGTAGCGCTATGTGCCTCCATTTTCTTAACCAACTCTTCTCCATATTTGGTCGGATGCAGGGAGAGGAATGCAGCACCAAAGCAAGCGGAGAATGTGGGTTGGGGAGCGGTAACCCCTCTTTCAGTGCCAGCCAGTTTAGCAGTAAACCCCGAAAGAAAGTGATATTTGGTCTGATCAGGTGTAAGTTTGGATACTGGCGGCATCACCCCAAAAGCATCGGCTGTGAGGAAAATTACTTTGGTGGCGTGACCAGCTTTCGATACCGGCTTGACAATATTGTCGATATGATAAATGGGATAGGAGACCCGGGTATTTTGGGTTACCGAGCCATCGTCAAAATCAATTTTCCCATCGGCATTGACCGTAACGTTCTCAAGAAGTGCATCTCGTCTTATAGCCTTATAAATATCAGGCTCACTTTCTTTGTCGAGGTGTATAGTCTTAGCATAGCAGCCACCTTCGAAATTGAAAATACCGTGGTCATCCCATCCGTGTTCATCATCTCCAACCAACATTCTTTTAGGATCTGTTGACAAGGTAGTCTTACCGGTGCCGGAGAGTCCGAAGAAAATTGCTGTATCCCCATCTTTGCCAACATTTGCGGAGCAATGCATGGCCGCTATCCCCTTTAACGGTAGATAATAATTCATCATCGCAAACATTCCCTTTTTCATTTCACCGCCATACCAGGTGCCGCCAATAATCTGCATTCGTTCGGTAAGGTTGAATGCAATAAATGTTTCAGAGTTGGTGCCGTGTTCTTGGTAGTTTTTGTCACCGGTTTTGGAACCATTTAAGACAATAAAATCTGGCTCTCCAAAACCTTGCAACTCTTCAGAACTGGGTCGTAGGAACATGTTGGTCACAAAATGTGCTTGCCAGGCCACCTCCATAATGAATCTGACTTTTAGCCGGGTATCTTTATTAGCTCCGCAAAATGAATCCACAACAAATAATCGCTTGCCTGAAAGTTGATCTACTACCAGTTTTTTGAGGTCCTTCCACACATCCGACGAAATGGGCTTATTATCATTACGTGACATTTCCGAAGTCCACCACAGGTGCTCTTTGGTGGTATCATCCATTACGATCCATTTGTCTTTGGGTGAACGTCCGGTATAAATTCCTGTCATAACATTTACCGCCCCCAATTCCGATACCTGACCTTTTTCATATCCGTCTAGTGAAGAACTTGTCTCTTCCTCATACAGTTGTTCATAAGAAGGATTATGAATGATTTCACTCACTCCGGTTATTCCGTATTTTTCTAAATTTTCTTTATTAACCATGGTATATATTAATTTATTAGACCAATCATTTAAAATGCCCACAGACAATATAACCATTCTGCTTTGAAACTATTCCTGCCATATTAAATCCAGCAAAGCAATGAATTTGATAAAGGACTTAAATGAATAATCAATTTTTGTACAAGGATTAAATTGGGCCACTGCAAATAAATAAAATATTGCATTGAAATGAAGTTTGTGGATAAAAAAACTGCATTTGTGAATCTCATTTTCAAATTGTAGTTTTATCGCCATTGATGAACCATTTCTAAAGTTTAATTATTACTACCAAACATCTTATTCCATTCCTATGAACTCAGTAAGTAATAAAGATGAATTTTTAGGACACCCTAAAGGGCTGATCATATTGTTTTTCACTGAAATGTGGGAGCGTTTCAGTTATTACGGTATGCGAGGATTGCTGGTCCTATACTTAGTTTCAAGTGTTGATGAGGGAGGATTTGGCTGGACCCAGGTACATGCACTATCACTATACGGAACTTATACTATGATGGTGTACCTGATGTCTATTCCTGGAGGCATTTTAGCTGATAAATTTATAGGACAAAAAAGAGCAGTGGTAATTGGTGGCTTTTTGCTGGTTGCCGGGCATGGTATTCTGGCCATTCCTGGGGAGACTGTTTTTTATATAGCACTAACCTTGATCGTATTAGGGGTAGGAGCCCTAAAAGCCAATATCTCGACCATGGTAGGAGCGCTATACAAGCCTGGTGACATACGCAGGGACAAGGGATTTACCATATTCTATATGGGTATCAATTTGGGATCAGTATTGTCATCATTGATTGTGGGTTATATAGGTCAGGTTTATGGTTGGCATTACGGTTTTGGATTGGCCGGAATTGGAATGGTATTCGGCCAAATTCAATTTTTAGCAGGACAAAAATACCTGAAAGGGGTAGGAGATTATTTGAAACAGGCCAGAGAACAAGCAGGGCCAACTGAAAATCATTTTGCTAAGATCTGGACTTCTCCGCTAACATCAATCATCGTTGTAGTAGGTGTAGCCTGTGGCATTTATGTCGGTCTTTTTTCTGAAATCGCTTATAACCTGCTTTACGGAATTTTGATCCTTATTGCTGCCCCATTTATAGCCATAGGAATCAGTATTTATAAGACTGAACTCAATAGCGTAGAAAAAGATAGGGTGGTAGTAATGCTGACGGCATTTTTAATGGTAATAGCATTTTGGGGAGCATTCGAACAAGCTGGGGGTTTGATGAACCTCTACACCGAGGAAAAAACCAATAAGAGCTTTTTTGGATTATTTGAAATGACCGCAGCTCAATTCCAATTTTGGAATCCATTTTTTATCATAGTTTTTGGGGTAGTGGTGGCTAATTTTTGGATCAAACGTCGGCTACAGAATAAGGAAGAGTCAGCACTTTACAAAATGGCCATTGGAAATATGATCATGGGACTGGGTTTTGTAATGATGGTAGGTGCTACCATACAATATGAAAGCGGCGAATTGGCCAGTATGTGGTGGATTGTAGGAGCTTATTTGTTGCACACAATTGGAGAACTTTG
>JAPUIM010000321.1 GCA_027297025.1 Bacteroidota bacterium
TTGTTTTGAGGGTCGCGATCTACATTGCCCAACAACACCAAACCACTGGTGGTAAACTCAAACCCCACTGCATCAATATCAAAATTTACTAGTGGTAACTGGTTAACATCCAATGAATCATTGTGGTAAATCTGACTATACATCTCATTGCCCTCGATATCGGTTTTCACCAAATACAACCGGGAGCTAGGATCCTGGGCGGCATCGGTGGCCCCTGAAAATGAAGTGCTGGAGCCAAACAGCAAATACCCACCATCGGTATCCAATTTTATATCTACCCCGGTCTGTACATCAAACCCTCCGTAGAACTTGTGAAAGATGGAATCTTTGGCAGGCACTATTTCCTCATCAAAACGATCACCACAGCTGAATAACATCAACCAGGCGATTGCCACAACAGCTGCCATAATTGCACTTCGGGTTAAAATGGTTTGATAATTTATATTCATGTTGTGGGTTGAGTTAATTTTCTTAGAAAAACAGGAATTTCTTTTTCTTCTTCTTTCCAGTCAAGTCTTTGGTACGATATATGCTATGTGCATAACCCACTGAGAAAGAGATATTACTGACCTTGAAGTCACTATCTACATACAAAAATCTGGGTCCCAATAATTCGGTGCCAATGGATTGATCATCCAGGAAACGATTGTTTACATCCACCACATTGGTCAATCCCAACTGATATCTAAGGTCAACCACGAAATAATGGATCCTCAGGATCTTGAATTTCGCCCCTGCGCCAAATAAAACAGAATAATTGATAGGTTCACGGTGTTCAAACCCAGTGGCCAGCAAATCTTTGGTCGATGCATCGGAGGATGCACCCTCAAATGGACTGTTCACATCGCGTGAGAGATCCTGTTGGGTAGCGCTTATCAAATAGTTGAGTTCGTAGCCGACATAAATGAAAGGCACCCAATTCTTGTCTCCATAACTATATTTCAAGTAGACCGGTATATCGATCCACTGGTCCACTTCTCTGAAGATAAGTGTATTATAATTGGCATCGGAACCATCGACGTTGGTCAGGGTAGTGGTGGCTACGGTGCCCTCATAATTGAAGGCTTTGCTAGACCATCTAACCTCAAAACCCAGCTCGAAATTCTTGTAAAAACGGTAGTCGACACCCACCCCAAAATTAGGGACAATAGCAGCGCTGTAGCTATTGACGGACTGGCCGGTGATACCTGAACTAAATTGTTCCTGTTGGCTGACCTGGGCGAAGTTAAGACCCAGTTTACCATTTAAAGCGAACACCGGTTTGGAGCTATATTTGTTATACAAATACACAAACTCTGCCGGATCCTGAGGATCGGGCTGATGCTCAGGATCTGATTTTAATAACCGTAAAATGGACTTGTTAGCGTTGCGTTGATCATCCAGATAGATGTACACCAAGGTGAGCAATTTAAAAGCCTGGATCTCCTCTTCCTTAATGGTGAACTCCGTTTTAAGGTTCTTTTTATCCAAACACTCCTCCAGGGAAGTGGGTATCTCATTGAGGTGCCCAATATTAAATTTTTGCTGGGCATTTCTTAAACAATCAGAAGTTTGTGCATTGGAGGAAGTAAAAAAGAGCCAAGCCAATGCCAATGCTCCCAGAACCATAAAACTATTTTGATAGAATTTTTTCATATCTATTTTGACTATTTAATCTCCCTGGCTTTCAGACTCACTCTGTACTCCCTTTAAAAGGTCAGAACCCTCTCCATCGGGCAATCCACCACAGGTTTTTTCATATTTAAGGTCATCCCCGATGTATTGGATCCATTCGGTTCCCGATAAATTCCGGTCCATTTCTTCGCAAAACTGATCGGCGAAAACGCCGGCATTAGTTGGCCAGGCCCGCACGATACGGTCGTTGGCCCCAGTGATCAAGATCGCTCCATCGGGACTAAAGGCCACACCCCATAACCAGTTGTCATGACTACTCAATATAATGGGCAACTCGTTGATCTTTTCCACAATATAGATGTGAGCGGTGTTGTCCCAACTGGCAGTGGCCAGTATTTTATCATCATTACTGAAGTCAAGGTCGCTGATACGGGCAGAGTGGCCAGGGATATCGGCGTAAAGGTTATTTAGTATCATATCATAGATCCTGAGCCGGCCTTCTTCATTTCCCACTGCCAGCAGACGTCCATTATGGCTAAAAGTAATGGTATTAACCTGTTCACTTTTAGGTATATCCAGAAAGCTCAATGCATTGTCATTGGCCATGTCCCACAGGCCTACGGTGCCATCGGACAAGGCGCCGGCCAATATTTTTCCTTCAGGATGAATGGCCAATCTATTGACCTTGAGGTTTACCTTGGCTATTTGCCGGAATGACTGAAAATCGTAAAACTGGATGGTACTGTCGGTACTGGTGGATATAAACCCTGAATTGTCGGGCATGAATTTGATATCAACCACCTCGGACTGATGAGGGTTCAATATTCTGGGCTCACTTCCAGGCTGCGACAGATTAAATAGTTTAATGCTGGCATCGGCATAACCGGCGGCCAGCCATTGATCATCAGTGCTCACAGCCAGCGCCCGGGCCGGGTGTGCACTGGAATCAATCCGGGTATAGTCCTGGCTTTCCAGGTTCCACTTAAAGATCATTCCGTCGGCTCCCGCAGTGTACAAATCATCGGTATTACCAAAAGACATGGCCTTCACCGCCGCCACATGACCGGTGAGATGGTTGAGACTATCTCCTTTTAACAGTTGCAGGGCACCAAACAAACCGCTGTAAATATCAGGCTCGTAGATGCTTCCTCCATGTTCGATATTGAAATTAAAGCTTTGCCGGGCGATCAAAGCCCTTTTTGTGGTATCGCCAATCTGCAAAGACTTAATGGCCATGGACTTAGCCACCGATTGATAACGCAATCGCTCAGCCGCCAGTCGTTGTTCATCAGCCAATTGTCTTTGTAATTCAGCCAAGGCGGTTGCTTCCTGGGCTATTATGGTCTGCCGATCTGCTTCCGCTTTTTGGCGTTCGGCGATTAGCCGTTGAATTTCGGCTTCGGCCTGCGCTTTTTCGGCCGCAATTCGAGCTAACTCAGCCGCATCTTTTTCTTTTTGGGCCTGGATTTCTGCCGCTTCAGCCACTCTCCGTTGTTCTTCAGCGATCTTTTGCGCCTCTTCAGCTAATTCTTTTTGTTGATCGGCTAATTCTCGTTGTTCATTGGCCAGTTTTTCACTCTCGACTGCCAGTGCAGTTTGCTTTTCCGCTTCCGCCTGCTTGGTAAAGGCAAACACCACCAGGAAGATGGTGACTAAAGCCACCCCTCCCAGGCCCATTGCCCAGCCCCGGGCCCGTTTCAGGTTACGCTGCTGAATGCGTTCTTTATTGGCCTGTTCGGTTTCGTAAGCCTTTTCACTGGTTTCCAGGAATACCATGCCCCTTTCGAAGGCGGGATCATAACGCTGACCCCAGATCAGGGTAGGTTTTTGTTCCTCTTTCCAGTTGAGGGCCAATTGCAGGTCGGGCATCCGCCATAACCCTGCCCTACCTGATTGATAAGCTTCTGCGGCTTCCGACAATTTCATGTACATCTGGGACGATGTTGCTTCCTCTGTTACCCAAGTTTTCAGCCGGGACCAGTTACGCATCAGACTCTCGTGGGAAATGTCAACCACAGTATCCGAGTTCAATTTCACTCCATAAGGCGGCATCAGCAGGGTCCGTCCCGGTTCACGAAATTTTTCCACCACCCGGATCACCTCATCTTCATTCACCCCGGCAATGTTGGCAATGATCCCTAAGCCGGTAGGACGGCGTATACCCACACTTTCGTTGCCGGCCTCGGTAAGTCCCTTGAACATGATCTCGCACACCTTTTTCTCCCTTTTGGAAAGTTCATCGTAAGCTTCATTGGCGTGGAGCGACAGGGCCTCGGTCAACCTTCCTATGGCATTGTAATGTTTGAGGTCTAGTGGTTCGTCGCCAGCGTGGTTGTCACCCCAATAGCTCCAGGTCCGCATCAGGGCATGCTGCATGATGGGTAATTGATCCGGGTTATCACCCACATCATTCAATATTTGCTGGCTCAGACGGGGGGCAATCCTAGCTCCGCCTACTGCAACCGGCCCTTCAATGGCCAGTTTCTTTTGTTCCCTGGTCATTTGAGGGATCAGGTAGTGACTGTCATTGATCTTGGAGGTCAATTCAGGAAACTGGGCACAATCACCTATAAAGTCCGAACGCATGGTAATGGCCACATAGATGGGCTCTTCCCGTTGCTCAATAGCTTCTATTAACAAGTTGACAAAGGACAGTGATTCGTTTTCTTCTCCTTCCGGCCTGTTTTCAATCCGGTTGTAGCGGAACAATTCCTCAAACTGGTCAATCAACACCAGAAAATTTTCACCTTCTGCCCTGCGACTTTGTTTTATGGCTTCTATCAAGCCCAATGAGCTACTGCGCAGCACAGTAGTAGTAATGGATTTGCGTATCAACTGGTCTTCTTCACTTAATGAAGCATAATCCAGGTCCTTGAGCATAAGACCTTCGGATAGGTTTTCAATGGGTGTTATGCCTGGCCGGGAGACTACCACCCGCCAATTGGACCCCGCTTCGGTCATAAAACCACCGTGCATAATGGGTATCAGTCCGCAAAACATCAGTGAAGATTTTCCGCTTCCTGAGGTACCAAGGATGCCTACAAATCGATTGTCTGCGAGTTTGGTAAGTACTTCATCGCTTTGCCCCTCCCGACCAAAAAATAAATGGCTTTCCTCCACACTGAATGGACGTAGACCGGGAAAAGGATTCATCAGGGTTGCCAGGGTATCAAACCCTTGTTCCTGAACGTCGGCTAAATCTTTGTCACTCATTTTAATTTTCCAGTTTTGTTAGAAATGGTTTTAAATTCTCCGGGTCAAGCTTGCCCGATTTCCCCAATATCATTGCCTCCTCATCTTTCAAATGCTTTTCGCTGATTTCACGTTCGGTACCTATGTAAATGGCTTTGGCCTTCAGGGGTTTCTTTCGGCCAAGACCGGGCGCTTTCAATATGTCTTGTAGCTTGGTTTTCATCCATTCTTCTTTGGCTTTGCCACAATAAATGATGGATCCGTCACACCTTCTCAGGTTCTGTTGGTGGAGATAGCGCAAATCCAGCAGATTACCCTCGAATTCTGTTGACAACACTTTAAATCCCTGCTTTTCCAATAAATCGGCCAGTGGCTTGCACTCTTGAACGTCTTGTTTATCACATATCAAATATATGGTAGACACCCCAGTCTCATCCTCTATCTCATCCTCTTGTTTTTTCTCTTTGGGTGCAATCAATTCCTGTCGGATTATGGAACGCAGATTTTGCAGGTTCACCTGGAAAATTTCAGCATTTTCCAAGGAATCAGCATCACTCTTCATATTTTCAATGAAAAGCTTTTGCCGTTCGCTTATATTGTCCAAGGTGGGGATGAGCCAAATGATCCTACGAAAATCCGATTTAGGATCTTCCCTGACTACTTCCACGCTATATTCGGTGGCTGCCTTGTTTACAATATCAACATATGACTCGTCGGTATTGGGTGGTTTCAAACCATAGTCCTCTCCGATCAAGTGAATAGACATCTCACATTGTTTAAGATCTTCTTTCACCATTTTCTTTAGTTCATTCACCTCAATAGGATAGGCATGATCCGGCTTCACTTTATACCCATGGCGTTGTAACTCTCTTTTTATAATATCGTGTTGATTTATAAGGTCTCGACCGGTAATAGCCAGGTAAACCGCTTTTTCTTCCGAGGTATCGACCCTGGTAAGATTTCCTGATTCCGGATATACGGTAATGAGATGTTTGTAAATATCATAGGCGATATCCACTAGTTTCATCCAATAACTTTTCTCAGCTTCCTTTCCAAAAAACCGGTTAAATTCTTGTAAATCTCCGGAATGCGGATCTATCTGGTAGAAGTCATAACCTAAAATATCTTTAAGTTCGGGCAAAGACTTGTCCGCTTCCACCGGTGATTTGATCACTTTAAGGATCCTGGAGCTACTGCTTTGGATTGCCTCTCCTTTATCTTTCCAAACTTTGATAAAATTCCTTAAACCGTTACTCAGTACTTCTGATTTCAGAAAGACCGGTGAAAGAATAGGGATAATTAAAATCGCATCCTTGTATGTTTCTTCCGAATGGTCGTCCTGATCGGATTTGATAATGATCTGGGGTTTTTCTTTTAACAGTTGCCCCAACAGGGTATTCAAGAACCGGTGAAAATTGTCTACCCATCCCTTCTCCCCTTCGTGCATCGGTTGATTATCCTGACTGGAAAAACTGATTATTATATTGAATTTGATAGGCATGAAATATTGTTTAAGTGTGTTTCTCGGCAAAAATTATAAAGTATCATGAACATTTGCAAATTTTATGGATCACATCATTAGCCAACCACCGGTCCAGGCTCTTCCTCAAACTTCTTATGCATAATAGTGATCAACCCGTCTACCATCTCCTGATTTTTGCAGATCAATTCGTAGAATTTGTCCTTATCCAATCTGAATACTGCCGTTTCCTCAGCAGTGATGAAGGAAGCGGTATTGGTGTCGGAATCCAACACATGGGTTTCACCTATCATTTCCTTTTTTCCCAGCTCTCCTACCAATTTATCCTGATCAAATACATTGATCTTTCCACTAACCACTATATACATAGGTGTATCTCCTGAGTCACCTTGACTAATTATGGTGGTTCCTTCTTTGTATCTCACTTCTTCTACATAATCGGACAATTCGGCTAGTACTATTCTTGGAATATGGGAGAATATTTCAATTTCCGATAGTAGCATGATGCGCTCAACTTGAAGCATGGGTCGATGTTGATCCTGGGTAATTAAGGTAGGTGGCAATATCACCCGATCCAACTCCTTCTTTACCGAGGGCGCCAGTCTGCGGGTATTGGTTTGATAAGTCATTTTATCCAGTTCGTGAATGGCCCAGGCCGCTGTCTGTCGAATCAATGGATCCTGATTAAATAAATTAGCTACCAGGGCCGGACCGGGTACAGCTCCATCAAGGTGCCCCAGATTATAAATGGCCACTGCTTTGGTCCATCTGTCAATGCGATTGTAATCCCTGTTAATGATCCTTAAATACAAGTCCTCCTGATTCTCAAAGTTTTGAGGAGGAAAATATTCATCTAATCGCTTGGTCCTTTCGGATTGGGTGATATCATCTATGATAGGGAATAACTTGGGTTTGAGGTCTTCAGTCATGAATACATCTAACAATTCAATAGCAAAGGTGATATTATCGGTAAGACCACTTTCAACATTCTCTTTTACCAGTCGAATGGCTTCGGGATCGTAGTTCATGGAGAGCAACATAAAGATGTGATCAAAATTATAATGGTTTTCTTCCAACAGCGCTTGTCTGATGTAATTATTCCTAACAATGCTTTCTTTATTCTCCTCACTCTTTTCTTGTTCCTCTTTATCTGCCTTCTCAATGGTATCGAGAGCTTCCAGATTCCAGGCAACATCTTCAATATGCGTTTCGATGGTGAGTTTGATCCTGGCAGCCTGGAACTCCTGGGCCCGGTAGCCCATGTCGCTCAATGATACCAGCTCCTGAGAGAATACGTTTTTATCGGTGGTATCAATTTTTTT
>JAPUIM010000322.1 GCA_027297025.1 Bacteroidota bacterium
TCCAATAGAAAGTTGGAAGGTAGGGAAGACACCAGATACAACCTGGTGATTGCTCGGTCGGCGTCGTGGATCTGGCTCCAGGTCAATCCGTCTTTTTCCATGGCCTTTTTATATGGGGCGATTTCAGAATCCTGACTGATACTTAGAATATCAAACCCCTTTTCCAGGTATTGGGTGCGCAACTTGGCCAAACGGGGGTTTTCGGCCCTACAGGCCCTACACCAGGAGGCCCAGAAATCTATCAGCAAATAATTTCCCTTAAAACTTGTCAACTCAATTTGATTGCCTGCCAGATCCCGGCCGATGAATTTTGGAGCCAAACTACCTTCGGCTACTGCAGCAGCGCGGGATAGGTTACGCTGTAAGGATTGGGTCATACCGGCGTGAGGAAATTGGGACTCAATAAGCGAGGTCATCTCTTGCAGGAAGGCAAAATTCTTGTGCAGATCAAAATAAGCCAGGGCATCAAAGGCAGCGGCCGAAGGCCCCATGGCCCGTACCTCTTGCTCCATAGCTAGCACAAAATCCACCAATAGTTCATCTTTGATGACTTCCAACTTGGCTAGTTTAGCTTGATTGCCTTCCCTGATGGCTTTATCATAGTCTTCTTTAAGGTCGGAAAAAAACCGGTGGTTGAGATCTTCAATGGTCTTGCCGAAATCCGATTCTGTGGCCACCTCAGATACCATCTCAATCGATCCATTCCATTTTAAATTGATCACTCCTGCTTTCTCTACTGCTATTCTCATTTGTTGTCCATTATCCAATCTTACCTGATAAATCGAGGGTTCGGTGAACTCTAGGGAGAAGGTTTTAACACCTATAAGTCCGGAGAAGGATTTCAACTCCTTCATTTTCTCCTGAGCAAAATCGTATTGATAGATCCCCACTTCACTGATGTTCGGTGAATGCGCCCGGATATTGAAGGTTGTTAGGGCAGATTGTGCGAAGCTGTGACCGAAATTGAAGGCCCATAAAATGCCTAATAGCTGAATCATTTTCATAATGGTTTTTATTGGATTTATTTATGGGCAAAAGTAAGCGATGTTATCCCACCAGTCGTCGTAAAACGCGTATTCGAACCCATTTCCAATGGTGAAATGCGTTTCGAATCACGTGCACGTAAATCCGAACCCCTAGGATACTGTGAATTTAAATTCGCTAGGAGTGAGTCCGGTTTTTTTCTTGAAAGCGGTGTTGAAGGAGGATTTGGAATTGAATCCCGCCTCATACATGACTTCCAGGATGGTTTCTCCAGGATCTTTGGGATTCATCAATCTTTTTTTGGCGTAATTGATGCGAAAAGAATTGATGAAATCAACAAAGTTTTTATCATAGTGATCGTTGATGAGCTCGGAAAGGGTACGCTTGGGAATATCAATATCCTGTGCCAATTGGGCGATGGTCAGGTTGGGGTCTTTGAAAGGCAGTAACTCATTCAAATTCTCCTCCAATCTTTTGATAAGTCTTTGGTTTTCTTCAAGCTCGGTATTGCGTCGTAACCGATGGGACATGGAAATGGAAAGGTCAATGTCTGCTTGATAAATACCGGTTAACCGGCTGGCAGGACCCAACCCTTTGAAATAAAGCATATTGATAAAGGCCAGGATCAATACATAAGTGGCAATTTCAGCTTGGGGTAAGTTGAGTTTAAACAGGAAGGCCGAAAATTGAAAAATATCCACCAATACTATCAGGGTAAACATGAGAAACGCCCATTGCAGCCAATCCAGATTTAACCAGTCGAGCCTGGAGTAATTATCCTGAACCACTTTCTTATACCTACGGATTTCCAAAAAACAGCTCATTATATAGATAAGCATAATGGTTGCATAAGCTATATATATTTGAGGTTGGCAAAAATTGCCTGCTGTTATTACCACACCCAACAGGGTAACTAGAAATGGCACACCATGGACAAGATCTGGCCATTTAAATTTAAAATCAGCCCGGGTGATGGAGCGGGTGTAAAAGAAAAGTAGAGGACCGTAAAGAAACCCATAAATACAGTTGATAGATTGAAATAGGTTGGACTGAATATTGCGGTTAGCCAAAAAAATACACAGTATTTGTAGAGAAAGAATTCCAATAATGAAGGCCAACAAAAAATTGCGCTTTACATTTTTTTTGAGGGAAAGAAAAATGTACAAGCTTAACAGAGTGCCTTGGAATACAATGATGATGTGAAGGACATTGGTAAAGGAAAACATAAAAACCTAATTTTGGGTCCGTAGGCCATCTTTGGCCATAACCAAATTCCATTGGTTGTTTAATATAAAGAATGGCTGCCAGCTTTCAAATTAGAGGGGAATTGACTGACTAGTTTTAAAAAAAAGCAGCCCGGAGATTGCTTGGTACATGATTAGGTTTGAAGTCTCCCATGGGAGATAAATCTGAAGACTCAAAACAGCGAAGGGGGCGTTTTATTCACATTCATTTTATTTGTAGCTACTGGATTTATTTTTTATCTATTTAATTTTTACCGCCGATAGTTTCCGTTTTCAAACCTAATGTCTTTTAAGACTTCAAAACCGTTTCTTACATAAAAATTGAGTGGTGACGGGTATGGGTCTCCGTTTTCTTTCTTATC
>JAPUIM010000323.1 GCA_027297025.1 Bacteroidota bacterium
TACCACTAACCAGCACCGTGGAAGGGCGAGAAAGATTCTCAGTAAGAGTTCGATATGCCAGGGAATTCAGGGACAATCCTGAAGATTTAAAAAAGGTATTAATCCCCACTCCTACCGGTGCACAAATTCCGCTGGGGGAACTAGCTGAAATAACCTATCGCCGGGGCCCACAAGCAATTAAAAGTGAAGATACCTTTCTGGTAGGGTACGTGATCTTTGATAAAAAAGAGGGAAAAGCTGAAGTAAATGTAGTGGAAGAGGCACAGCGTTTTATAAATGCTAAAATAGAATCCGGTGAATTTAATATTCCACCCGGTATAAACTTCAAGTTTACCGGAAACTTCGAAAACCAACAAAGAGCTGCCAAGCGGCTGGCTATTGTGGTTCCAATCTCGTTGTTGGTCATATTTTTGATCCTATATTTCCAATTTGGGGATGTGCCAACTACCTCTATGGTTTTCTCCGGTGTATTTGTGGCCTTCGCCGGAGGGTTCATTCTAATCTGGTTATACGGGTCGGACTGGTTTATGAATTTTTCAATTGCCGGAAACAATATGAGAGATTTATTCCAGGTTCATACAATTAACCTCAGTGTAGCGGTTTGGGTAGGGTTTATAGCGTTATTTGGTGTGGCCTCTGATAATGGAGTGATAATGGCTACCTACCTCAAACAACGGTTCAGCGTAGATAGTCCTCAAACCATAAACGAAGTTAGAGAAACCGTTCTCCTTGCAGGTAAACTAAGGATAAGGCCTGCCATGATGACCACCGCCACTACCCTCATTGCACTATTGCCAATATTTACCTCTACCGGAAAAGGTTCTGATATCATGGTTCCCATGGCCATTCCAACCTTCGGAGGAATGTTGGTTCAGGTGATTACAGTCTTTGTTGTTCCGGTGTTGTATTGCATGTGGCAAGAGAATAAGCTTAAGAGCAGTAACAAAAATGGAGGTATCGATGAATAAGCCTAAAATAATGCCCTATATCTGCCTGGTCCTTACCTTAATTAGTCTTATACCCAATTTGGTGTTGGCTCAACAAGAATTGAACAATTACCAGAAAATCGCCTCCGAGAATAACCCTAGGTTGAAATCCTTGTTCCAGCATTACATGGCCGCTTTGGAAAGATTACCACAAGCCAAAGCACTACCGGATCCTCAAGTAGCTTTTGGAATTTTTATAAGTCCTGTAGAAACCAGGGTGGGAGCACAAAGAGCGACTATTTCGGTATCTCAAATGTTTCCATGGTTTGGTCAACTTAAGGCCCAGGAACAGGTGGAAGTGCAGATTGCCAAATCCAGGTATCAATTGTTTGAAGATGCCAAATTCCGACTGGGATTTGAGGTGAAAGCCACCTACAATAATCTCTATGTGCTTAGGGAAGCTATTGACATCACTAGTGAGAATATTGAATTGCTGTCTACATTTAAGCAATTGGCTATTGTTAAATTCGAGGGTGGTAGAGGGAGTTTTGTAGATGTATTAAGGGTTGAGATGGAAATGGCAGAGCTCGAAAATCAGCTGGAGCTACTAAATGACCGTCAGATGCCGCTACAAGTTAAATTCAAGGAACTGCTTAATACCGATATAGGAGGCCCCGTCATTTTCCCGGATACTTTGTGGCAGGATCAGCTCACCTTTAATAAACAGGCCATTTACGATTCCATCTTGTTCCAGAACCCGCTTTTAAAAAAGCTGGACTACCAAATATTGTCTCTGGAAAGGGAAGTAGAAGTAGCTCAAAAATCAGGCATGCCATCTTTTAATGTGGGTTTGAATTATATCAACGTGCAAGAAAGAACTGATGTAACTATTGCAGATAACGGAAAAGATGCATTTATACTACCCCAAGTGGGGGTAAGGATACCGCTGTACAGGAAAAAGTACCAGGCAATGATCAAGGAAAAAGAGATCAAACAACAGGCGATCAGGTATGAAAAAGAGGATACTTCCAATAAGTTGGCCACCAATCTGGAAGAGGGTTATAAAGACTACCTGGGCGCCAATCGCAGAATAGCCCTGTACCAAAGACTGTATGGGCTAGCTAAACAGTCATTGGACATTTTACTGGCTGAATACACTTCAGCGGGAAGCGATTTTGAGGAGATCCTAAGAATGGATCGCCAGGTATTAAAATATGCTTTGGAACTTGAAAAAGCCAGAGCTGACCAAAATACTTCGGTTGCTTATATACAATATTTGATGGGGAAATGATTTTGATGGTATGATGGTTGGATTCGTTGATGATTTAATAATTAACTATGTCGAAAAGCAAAAATGAAATATTGGATTTGAGCTTTGAGTTTGCCCTCAAAATTATTGAATACACGGAACTTCTGAAAAAAAGAAAAAATATATAATTGCTAATCAATTGCTAAAATCTGGCACATCCGTTGGTGCCAATATCAGAGAAGCACAGAATGCTCATAGCAGAAAGGATTTTATAGCTAAGTGTGTAATTGTTGCTAAAGAGGAGGAAGAAACTGAGCACTGTCAAAAATTATTTCTAGGTCTATCAAAAAATCAGAAATCATGAAAAATATTCTAGGTAATCCATGGGTAAAAGGTGGGATAATACTCATTCTCGGCATTGGCGTTGGATGGTTAGTGAAGCCATCAACCCAACAACCATCGGATGAATCCGACTATCAAGATCATCAGCACATCAATGCATCAGAATCTTGGACTTGTTCGATGCACCCTCAAATCAGTCTGGGCAAGCCAGGGCAATGCCCAATTTGTGGAATGGACCTTATCCCAGTAACCACAGGTGAAGAGGATGATGAAGGCCCTACAATCATTACCATGTCCGAAGCGGCCATGAGAATAGCAGAGGTGGAAACATCGGTGATAGAAAAGATAATACCGTTTAAGGAAGTCTATCTATCCGGCAAAGTGAAAGCCGATGAGCGGCGAATAACTCGGTTGACCGCTCATTTTCCGGGAAGGATTGAGGAACTATATGTAAACTATACCGGGCAAAAGGTGAAAAGTGGGCAAGTCTTAGCGCGGATTTATTCGCCGGAGTTAATGACCGCCCAAAAAGAACTATTTGAGGCTGTGAAGCTCAAGGAAACCAATCCCCAGTTTTATCAAGCCGCCAGAAATAAACTTAAACTATGGGTGATTACAGATCCTCAGATCAACCAAATTGAAAGTTCTGGTGAAATCCAATATTATTACAATATCCTCTCTCCTATTTCGGGAACAGTCACCAAACTGAATATTGCCAATGGCGATCATGTCATGGAAGGAATGTCGATGTTCGAAATAATTGACCTAAAACATGTGTGGGTGTTATTCGATGGTTACGAAAGTGACCTCCCTTGGGTTAAATTAAAAGATGAAGTACAATTTACCATTAAATCAATCCCTGGAAGGGTATTTAGCAGCACCATTACTTTTGTTGATCCGGTAATCAATCCCAATACCAGGGTAGCCTATGTCAGGACAGAACTAAAAAATCCCGATGAGATTCTTAAGCCGGAAATGTTCGCTAACGGAGTCCTTAAGTCACTATTATCGGAAATGGGACAAGCACTGATAGTCCCAAAATCAGCAGTATTATGGACCGGCAAAAAAGCGGTGGTATATGTGAAAAATAGCAGTACCTCTAAAAACATGTTTTCCTATAGGGAAATAACGTTGGGTGAAGAAGCCGGTGCTTATTACGTGGTAAAAGAAGGTTTACAAGAAGGAGAAGAAATAGCTACCAACGGTGTGTTCAAGATCGATGCTGCAGCCCAGTTACAGGGTAAACCAAGCATGATGAATCCAACTGGTGGTAAAGTAACTATGGCTCATGATCATGGTAGTATGGGTGGAAACAAAACTAAAACATCAGGTGAAGATCATTCCCAACATCAGAAGGCAAGTGAGGATCATTCAGTTATGGATATGGGTGTACCGGAAAAGTTTAAAGAACAACTCACGGCAGTTTACAATAAATACCTGGATATGAAAGCCTCTTTCATTGCTTCGAACCCATCGGATGTGAAAAAGGCCTCCACTGAAGTGAGCGATTGGTTAACCAAAGTAAATATGGGGTTGCTTAATGGGGAGATGCATAATATGTGGATGGGGCAACTAAAAGCCCTCAGCCAAAACTTGAAGATCATTCAGTCTGAAAATGACATTGAAAAGCAGCGTTTGGCTTTTGCTGATTTCAACGAAATCTTTTATAAAAGTGTGAAGCACTTTGGCTTGAAAGATAAAACCGTTTACTACCAGTTTTGCCCTATGGCCAGAGAAAGTAAAGGGGCCTATTGGCTCAGTGAGATTGAGGAAATCAAAAACCCCTATTTTGGGGATAGGATGCTTACATGCGGTTCAATCAAAGAAACCATCCAATCAAATTAACATGCAGCCTAAAATATCATATTATTGTAATTAAATTATCTCCACAAATGAATTTAAATTATGTTATCCTGATATCACTCATGATGTTTTTATCCCTTTCTGCATCAGGTCACCAAGGCGAAAAAGATACAACACATATGGAGCAGGATCATAAACATCAAATAGAACAGGCAGGAAACCACCATCATGATTCGTCCCTGCATCCGAAAGATGTTACCGCCAGTTTTCATGATTTTCCCAATCTTCATCCCCTGATCGTCCATTTTCCAATAGTTTTGCTTTTGCTAGCCTCAATTTTTCAAATAGCAGGATTTTTCGTTTTCAAAAGGGAGATCAGCTGGATAGTATTAATAATAGTGACCATCGGATTTATCGGGGCTCTCATTGCAGGAATACTGGTCCATCCCCATACCCATGATCTATCCGATTTTACTGCCCAAGTTCTGGCCAAACACGACTTTTATGCATACCTCACAATGTGGGCAAGCGGGATTGGCGTACTACTAAAAGTCGGGAGTCATTTCTTTTTAGAGCGGAAACTATGGCCTGAGTTAGTAGTGACTTTGGCACTTTTGATTTCAGCTTATGCAGTAAGTAAAACCGGTCACTATGGAGCTCAATTGGTACACATTGAAGGAGTGGGCCCTCAAGGCAAATTTTTGGAAACTGATTCCCACTCCCATTAATATATTTAGTATTTAACCTAATTTAAAATCATGAACAATTTAATTCTAAAGATCATCGCCATCACCATTTTCGGCGCTATTCATTTATCACTGTCAGCTCAATCTGATGAGGATATGATTAAGAAAATGTTAAAAACTTATAATACTGCCATTCAAGACTTGAATTTGGATAACACCTCAAGCCTTTTTTCCGAAGATTCTCAAGTATTTGAGTCAGGCGGTGTGGAAGGAAATTATGAGCATTATTTAAAACATCATTTGACTCCTGAGCTTAACGAATTCGAATCTTTTAAATTCAGCGACTACAAGATTAAAGTCCAGGTGGATTTACCTTATGCCTTTACCACAGAAACCTATAATTATACCATAGTTGTGAAGGAAGGGAACAAGGTATCTAATAGCAAAGGAGTGGCCACCTCGATTTTGAGAAAACAAGATAATGAGTGGAAAATTATCAAAACCCACACTTCAGCTAGAAAATGGCAACCATAAGCATCGCCTCATAGTGATAAATAATCTGTTGCTTTGTTCCATAGTGTCCCTAATTCTCATGAGCTGTGGACAGACCAAACCGGATCAGGTAGCTGTGGTTAAGACGGAACCGCCCGGAAATTCCACATCAAAAAAAGCGATAAATGGAATCGATTTGCGAAATTTAGATGATCAAACCATTGATCTCTCCGTATATAA
>JAPUIM010000324.1 GCA_027297025.1 Bacteroidota bacterium
CACATGTAGATATCCAGGCCACCCAGACCTCCCGGACGATCGCTGGAAAAGTACAGTTTGGAACCATCGGCTGATACGGTAATAGACTTTTCGGTATAGGAAGAGTTAATGCGTCTACTCATTGGCTTTGGAGCACCGTAATCATCGCCCTTCAATTCACATACATAGATGTCTCCCCCATTGTTATCCTTATAGATATACAGTTGTTGTCCATCCGGGGAAAGGCCCAGGTTGGAATCGAAAAATGGGGTATTGATCACCTCACCGATATTCTGGGCTGGCGACCAGGTATCTCCTACTTTCCTGGAAATAAAAATATCTTCGTAAGGGAAATTATCGTCAAATACGTCTTCATTCATATTTCCCTCACGGCGCCGGGAAGTGAAAATCATAGTGGTTTCATCCCGGTTGATTACCGGAGCGTAATCGGGCCATTCAGAATTGATAGATGCTCCGACATTGACTATGCTAAAATTAGCGGGATTGGCAATAAAAAACTTGCCATTTTTACATTCCTCGATCCTACGTTCCACCATTTCCAAAGGAACCTTGTCTCTCCCTCGATAATTCTGATCGTTCAGCAATTTTCTTCTATAAGCCTGGTAATTTTCCAAAGCCTGATCAAACTGCAGTCCCAATTGATAGCTGAAACCTATTTTGTACAGTAGATCAAATCGGTAATGGGGGTCCAGTTGATATACCTGGAGGTAATAGTCGGTGGCTTTCTCTCGATCTACCGTCTCTAGGTAGGTTTCTCCTGCCATCCAATTGGCTTTGATATTTTGAGGATCGGCCTGGGCAGCCATTACATACTGCTCCTTGGCCACATCTACGGCCTTTTGTACATGATATGCCTCATCGGCTATTTCCACCAACATTTTAGCGGTCTCCACTCCATCCTGAGACCATACCATGAATGAGATAAAAAGGCTATAAAAAAATAGAACCAGAATTTTCATTCTTGCCATAGCTGCGCTGGTAAATATCCATCAAAATAAACAGTATTTTAATTCTTTCAAAAGCAGGCACTCTCATATATAGTTTAGAAATTCTTGTTTAACTACAATCATTCATAATTTTGAAGGGACTATGTTGAAAGTTCACTCGGCACAATTTGTGAAAAGCAGCCCCGACTATCGGGATTGTCCCCCCTCCCGTTTGCCCGAATACGCCTTTATTGGGAGATCGAATGTGGGCAAATCTTCGTTGATCAATATGCTCACCAACAGAAAAAATCTGGCTAAAATCTCCCGTAAACCGGGAAAAACTCGCTTGATCAATCATTTTATTATCAATGACCAGTGGTATTTAGTGGACCTTCCCGGATACGGTTGGGCCCAGGTAAGTAAACAGGAGAGAAAGAAATGGCAGAAAAACATCCGTGATTATTTAATGAATCGCCCTAGCCTTTATTGTGTTTTTGTACTCATTGATTCCCGGCTGGAGCCCCAGAACATCGATATTGAGTTTATCAACCATCTGGGAGAACAACAGGTGTCACTTGTATTGGTATACACAAAATCGGATAAGCAGTCGGCCGGTCAAACCACCCGCAATCAGGTAATGATGCAAAATAAACTCAAGGAAAAGTGGGAAGAATTGCCTCGATTTTTTGTTACTTCCGCCCAAAAAAAACTAGGGGGAGATGAACTTTTAGCCTTCATTGATGAGATTAATCAAAAAAGTTGAGATTTTTAGGTCGGTGAACCCAGCAGCTAAACATTATGGATTTAAAAGAAATTGCAACCGTCTCCGGAAAACCCGGACTTTTTAAGGTATTCAAGCCTACCAAGACCGGACTTATTCTGGAAACCCTGGATGAGAAAAAGGCCAAAGTCATCACCAGCATCTACCATAGGGTGTCGGTGTTGGATGAAATATCCATATTTACCACCGATGGTGATGGATCGATACCTTTGGAGCAAGTATTTAAAACCATTCACCACGAGTATCGGGATGATACCGGGGTCACACCCAAGTCCGATCCCCAAGAGTTAAAGTCCTTTCTCAAAAGCATTGTTCCCAATTACGATCCGGAAAGAGTGTATGTTTCCGATATTAAAAAGTTGGTCAGTTGGTATGGCATACTACACCAATTCCAACCTGAATTTTTCCACGATAAAAAAGCGCATAAGGAATCCAACCTAAAAGAACCTAAATCCAAGGCCAAACCTAAAGCCAAGAAGGAGCCCAACAATTAATGGTCTCCCATTTACGGAAATTCGACTTTTTTAATGCTTTTATAGTATTTCACAAGGTAAATTATTCATTTGTGCGTATAAAATAGTGGATGGTCTAAGTATCTAATACACCTTTGGCCAGTTACAAAGTGTTCAATTATAACTCCATAAAAAACTTGGCATTGACTGCAAGCAAAGTGTTTTCATTGGGCCTTTGGGGGCTGTCATTCCCATTTGTTTACTCCCAGGAAATGTTGCCACCGGGTCAAGTCATAGATACAGTGAGGTGCCTGGGCAATCAACAGCAGAGTTACGCACTATATCTACCTTCCTATTATGATACGAATAAGCAATGGCCCATCATTTATATTTTTGAACCTTCCGCCCGCGGCCGTATACCGGTGAAAATATTCAAAAAAGCTGCTGAGGAATTCGGTTATATTACTATGGCCTCCAACAATTCCCGAAATGGTCCCTGTAAAATAATGTTTGAAGCAGCGGATGCCATGATTGAAGACAGTTATAAACGCTTTTCTGTTAATCCGGACGGAATATATACCTCCGGATTTTCAGGAGGATCGAGAGCAGCCAGTTCCATAGCAGTACTGGTCAAGCAGGTAAAAGGAGTCATTGCCTGCGGGGCATGTTTTGCACCCGATAGGGAATATCAGCCCGATAGTACAAACCAATTCGTTTATGTTGGTATTGTAGGGGATAAAGACATGAACTACTTGGAGCACAAACGGGTTGAGGAGCAATTGGAGCTATTGAATATGGTCAATAGACGGATCGTTTTTGAGGGAAGGCATCGCTGGCCAGATGAGGACTTGATTTATGAGGCAATAGCCTGGCTCGAACTCCAACGGCTCAAAAAACAATTAGACCCTTCTCAGGAGATCCTCAAGGACAAATATGACTATTTTTTCGGTATAGCTGAGGCTGTTGAAAAAGGAGGTAAACCAGCGGAAGCCCTGCGCTTGTACCAAAACCTCCAGAAAGACTTCAACGGTTTTTTAGCCTCCCCTGGTTTGAGCAATAAGATTGAATCACTGACCCAAAGTAAGGAAGTAACGAAGATCAGGAAGGATATAGAAAAGGTGGAAAAAAGAGAAAACAAACTGTGGCAAATATATTATGACGCCATTTCGGAACTACATAGGACCCAACTGAAAATCGGAAGTGATAGTACTTTGGCCCTGGAAAACTGGTGGAAGACGGAAATAGACTTTTTGAAAAAACTCAAGCAAAACAAAAATTACCAAACCTCCCTGATAGGGGAGCGTCTGTTGAATATGGTTTCTGCAAATTTTGTTGAGACCCGACCTCACTATATCCAAAAAAACGATTTCCCGACCGCCATTGTAATCACGCAACTATGGATCTATGTCCAACCGGAAAGTGTATATGCCCATTGGACACAAGCCAATAATTATGCCCTGGCCGGAGATAAGGATCTGGCCTTCCAATATT